>NZ_JBDJAW010000029.1 GCF_039649665.1 Microbispora sp. ZYX-F-249
AAGGCCATCAGGGACTTCACGGCGTAGTGTTTCATGTACAGCCGTCCCCATTGCGTGTCTGGAGTGGGAAGAAGAACGTCGGCGCCTTCTTCCAGGACGGCGTCGGCCGCGGTGCGGAATTCCGCCGCCATGACAGCGAGATCGTCTTGCAGCCCTCGCGTGCTCGATCCCCACAGTCCTCGGGTGATCGCGCCGAGAGCCCTGCCGATGAGGGGACCTTCCAGTCCGGCGACGCGTATCACCAGCTCGGCTGTGACCACGCTGACCTCCTCTATGCGCTCCGGAGAAGGATCGGCTGCGATGGCCGCTATGCGCGGATGGCGGGAGACCAGTTCCCACATCTCGGGTTTCAGGATCAAGCCGGGCCGGGGCCGGCTCTCCTCGTCCTGGGATTCGTCGCAGTCGCGCAGAACGAGATGATCTCGTTGCTTCCAGTTCTGGTCGATTCGTATGCCGGAGATCCCCTCGGCCAGGGCGAACGCGGCTGCCAGCCAGTCCTGTTCCCAGTATTCGGCGGTGACGCCGTAGCCGCTCGCCCATTCCAGGGCATCCGGGTCGGCCGAACGGTCTCTCAGGCTGAAGGGGTCGAACCGGCGAGACAGGTCGCCGCCGACGGCGTAAGCGAACCTCGACACGCCGTTCCACGCCAGGCCCAGCGCCTCACCCGGCTTTGACAGTTTCTCAAGGCGTCTGATTCCCAGATACCTGGTCGCCTCCACGGTGAGCGTCCAGTCGCCCACCTGAGAGATGAGGACCACGCCCTCGTGGGGCTCCATTTCGTACGCCTCGAAGATGTCGTTGAATTCTCCCCGGCTCAGCCCTTGTTCGTCCCCGCCGAAACACCGGACGACGGCGTTGATAGCGGCTCCTCTTATCCAGGTGACACAGGCGGGTTCGTGGAAGACCGCCCGTACATCGCCTTCGTACAGGTCGAATGGTGAACGCATATCGATCCTCTTCATGAGACGCGCCCCGCTTCCTTCTGCGAAGATCGTTACGACATGTGCCCGCGCGCTCCGGAGTGATCATGTTAAGCATGCGCCGTCTGCGCTGGTGGGTCGCGGCGGGGATGACAATGCTCCTGCTCGCCCTGGCCATGCCGTGGCTGCGCCTCACCACGCCACTGCCGGAGTCCGGACGGCAGCGTGACTGCCCGGTCATGGGACTCGACGGGCCGCCGGGAGCCGTGGCGGTCGCGCCGGAGGACAGGCAGCGGATGTACCTGTGCTTCGCCCACCGGCGGTTCGGCGACCTGCCGGACGAGGAACTGCTCGCGCGCGGCGGCGCCCTGTGCGATTCCGAGGTCCGCGACGAGGAGTTGACGCGGCTGCTCGAACTGCGCTGCCCCGGCCTGTACGAGCGCAACCAGCAGATCTACCTGGCCGAGCGGGACGCCGAAGAGGCCGAGGCCAAGCGGCGGCTGGCGGCGGCGAAGGCCGGGTGTCCGCGCAGGAAGCCGATTGCCGCACCGGTGCGGCAGGTGCGGGCCGCCCTGTGGGTGGACACGGGCGGCATCCAGGCGTGGGAAGAGGGCTACGGCGGCCTCGACTACTCGGGCAGGTTCCTGGCCAAGGGCAGAGGCACCGTGCACCTCTCCTGGGGAGGAGACGAGAAGGGGCCGGTCTGCGTCACCGGGGAGGCCTACCGGCAGCGACCGCCGCACGCGAAGGGCTGGCAGCGGTCGGGAGAGATGAGCTATCAAAGCCCGACCGGTGTGCTCCGGTTCTTCGGCGACGACGGCGACCTGCTCGGCGACGTGACCGTCGCGGGAGCCGGCACCTACCGGATCCGCGCTTATGTGCGGGGGCCCGAGCGCGCCCCCGGCCTGGCCCGGGCGAAGGCCGTCAGGGAAGTGCTGATCGTCGTCTTCCCCGGATCAGCGCGCGCGGCCCGACGGTGAGACGCGCAGGAACCGGGGAGCGTCATCACTCCTCCCACGCCCTGCCGGGTATGCGGTAGAAGGTGCGGGTCGCCGTCCACCAATCGCGGTCCGCGAAGCGCCCCGTGATACGGCCCATCATGCAGAACATGAGATGGATATCCCGCTCGTGGTCCCGTGCCGTGCCAAGCTCCAGCCCTGCCGCGTAGGGAAGATATTCTGGAATTTCCATCTCTCCCCCCGCTGCGTCCGGCGGGGTGACGTCGCCGAGCTGTTCTCCGTCGTAGTTGAGGTACAGCGGCTCAAGCCCTTCGCCCACTTCTCCCGCGAAGTACATCTCGAAGACCCGCCGCTTGCCCAGGTTACGAAGCACGGGATGGAAGGAGTGCATGCCGAAGGCGAACATATGCGTCCAGCCGGGCGCGTGCGGGCCCATCCAGACAGCCTTGTCCGGCAGGCCTTCGTAAAGCGTGAACACGGTCTGCAGGTCGCACTCTCGGCGTGAGCCGGGATCCACCCCGAGCAGTCGCGCCAGCTCCTCCTGGTCGTCGCCCTCCACCCAGAGGGAATGGAATTCGAATTCGAGCCAGTGCCCGTACTCCGCCAGCAGGCCCCACTGGTCCTCCGCGGGAAGCGCCTGTTCCCTGTTCATCATACTCAGCGTCCTTACATCGGATGAAATCGTGCGGGGCCGCGTCGAGCGGCCCCGCAGCATGTCGACGTCAGTCCACGATCTTCACCCAGAACGGGCTGTCGCTGACCTTGGTGATTGTATTGACAGGGTCATAGGTGAGGAGCCGGTAATGGCCGTAGAACGCTTTGAGAAGCTTCCCGTGCAGCAGGTTATGGCTCTTCCGGACCCCCTGTACGGAATAGTTGATCTTGTCTTTCGCGGCCCCTTCTTGGGTGGAGGCGAATGGGTACTCGTCACACTGCACCTCTGTGTAGCCGTACTGCACATAGACATCCGAGGTGTAGTACTTGCAGTAATTCACGCCATAGTTGGCGGCGCCGGGCTTCCCCATCGCGAAGTTATCCTGAGGCACCGAGAACGGATGCTTGGAGAAGATCGCCCGGTTCTCATCGTAGCCCTTGTCGGTGCCCCTCCACAGCGGAGCACCCTCAGGGGTGTTCGGCGGCTTCGCGTAGTTACCCGCGATGACCTTCGGCAGTTCGTTCCCCAGAGGCCCCTTCACCGGCGGAAGGTTGATATCCCGATTGCTCGTTGTGTCTCCCGGGCGGTACGGCGGATAGGTGCCGGCGTTCGTCGCCGGGTTCAGCGCCTTCTCGATATGGCGGATGACGTCCAGGAATTCGTCATCCTCGCTCTTGGACATCGTGAATACCCGGTCGGCTCTGATGTAGATGCAGCCTCCGACGTTCCCGCCCCCCTTCTCCCCGACCGAGAGTTTCTTCCAGTCGCAGCGGAAGCTTGGTGACCAGAGGCTGTTGCTGGGAATTCCCTGCCCCCACCGCACCACGCCGAGCCGCTTGCCCTGCTGGCTGAGGAGTTCCTGATCCCATAAGGGCAGCCGACCCTTGTTCTCCTTGTACTGCGTAATGGCGGGCATGATGGAACAGACTTCTCTGTCGTGCGCCGCCGGCTTGACCGTTGCAACCAGGTACTTGAGATACGGCGTCGAGCGCCAGCCCTCGATCGTCTTGAGCTGGGTGGGGTCCCCCTCCTGGATTTGACACCCTTGCGTGGCGAGGTCGAACTCGATTTGGACATCGTCCAGATCGTCGTCGAGCTCCGTACGGCGGACACCCCTGTTCCAGACGCCGAAGTCCGTCAGCTTCACCCAGAACTTGATGTGCTGCGGCTTCAGACTGGCATCGTCGGTGCCACCCTTGTAGATGGCGTTACCAGTGTGGTCACCGATGTAGGTGTGCGCCACCCAGGTCGCCCGGAAGGTGAAAACGTCATCGTCGGTCACCTTGTCCAGCACCGCAGCCGGGATGCGCAGCGGACCGGGGAACAACCTGACCCACCAGGCTGTCTTGTTCCTGCGCTTCTTGACGCCGTTGTCGTCGTACTCCTCCCATCCCCCGTGGCCGATCCAGGTGGTCCAACATGCCGAGTGCGGGCGTTCCTGCATCCGCGACCACGAGTCAGTGCGCCACGGCGCACGTGCTGTGGCGTAGCAGTCCTCCAGCGAAGGGTGCTTATATTCGAAGCCGGAAGCTGCCGCCGCGGCCCGGGAGGCTGTGGCCGCTGCAGACTCCCCACCCGCCCGGATATCACCGACCGTCAACGTCTGCCATTCCGACCAGGCGCCGGACGCGCCGGGAACCGTGGCGCGGGCGCGCCAACGCAGTTGCTCGCCCTTCTGCAGCTTGCCGGACGGCACCCGCAGCGTGTGTCGCGGCGAGTCGGCCTTCCCCGTCACCGTGCCGGTCCAGGCCAGCTCCTTCGTCGCCGTCCATCCGTCCTTCGGCAGCCCGGGCTTCGACGACTTGGCCGGCTCCCGTGCTACCTCCACTTCGACCTTCGCCGGACGACCCCGCGGATTCGACACCCACACGGTGAGCTCCGTGGCACCGGATGGTTCCTCGTCGCCGGACACCGCCAGTTTCGCGATGCCCGGGACGCCGCCTGTGGACGCGGTGCGGCGTTCGGCTGACGCGGGCGTCGGGGCGGTGGGGATCGGGGTGTTCATGTCGGCCTGGATTTCCGCCGCGCTCTGGGCGCGGTTGTAGACGCGCACCTCGTCGATCAGGCCGCGGAAGAACTCGCCCCAGAAGGCGTTGCCGCCGATCCGCAACGCGCCGCCGTCGTCGATGACCTCGCCGGCGATCGGCGCCTGGGCCACCTGGGCACCGTTGACGTACACCGTGGCCGCGTCGCCGTCGTAGGCGAGAGCCAGATGGCTCCACTGGTTCAGCGGCAGTTGACTGCTGCCAGTGAGGGCGCCACCCTCCTCGGCGGTCTGCAACCAGCCGGCCGGCGCGGCGTACTCGGTGGCGGCGTAGAGGCCGTAGCCGCCGCCTGCCTCGGCGTGCTCCTTCATCAGTACGCTGCGCCACACAGTGCCCAGTGCCGAGGGACGCACCCATGCCGAGAGCGTCAGCGCGTTCGTCAACCGCAGCGACGGTGCGTGCGGGATGGTCACCCAGCTGGAGGTGCCGTTGAACGACAGCGCACCGCCGTGCCTGCCGGTCGCCCAGCTGGTGTCCCGGGCTGCTCCGGCGTTGTTCTGTCCGGAGGAGTCGGCCACGGTCGTGCCGGTGCTCTCGTTCATGCCGTACGCCGCCACGAGCCCCGCCACCGGTGTCGGGGTGGGGGTGGGGGTGGGGGTGGGGGTCGGGGTCGGGGTCGGGGTGGGTCCCGGCGCGCCGGAGCCCACGGGAGTGGTCATGTCGGCCTGGATCTCGGTCGCGGTCTGGGCGCGGTTGTAGACGCGGACCTCGTCAATAAGACCACGGAAGAGCTCGCCCCAGATGTCGTTGCCGCCGATCCGCAGCGGGCCGCCGTCGTCGTGGAGGCCACCGCTGAGCGCGGTCTCCGCGATCTGCTGACCGTTGACGAACAACCGCAGAGCAGCGCCGTCGTACGTGAGCGCCAAGTGGCTCCAGGTGTTCACCGGCAACGGCGAGACGCCTGCGAGCGCCGAGTAGTCCTCGGGAGAGGTCTGCACCCAGCCCGAGGGGGCTGAGTCGCTGTTGGCGGCGTACATCGAGTACGAGACGCCTTCGGAGGTTCTCAGCTCCTTGGCCACGACGGTGCTCCAGCCGGCCACGACTGCGGGGTTGACCCAGGCCGACAGCGTCATCCCCGTCGTCAGGCGCAGGGACTCGGCGTCCGGGACCGTGACCCAGCTGGACGTGCCGTTGAACGACAAGGCCTTGCCGTACTTGCCGTTCTGCCAGGCGGCGGTGGACACCCCGGCGTTGCCGTGGCCGGACGAGTCGGCGACACTCGTCCCCGCGCCCTCGTCCATGCCGTAGGCCGCCACCAGCCCCGTCGGCGGTTGCACGCCCGTGGTGAACGACCAGGTGTACGGCTGGGCCATGGGGTTGCCCGAGGCGTCTTTGGCACCGGACACCTCCGCGGTGTACGCGGTGGTCGCAGGCAGCGCCTGGGCGGGGGTGAACGTGAGCACCATGTGGGTGGTGTCCATGGCCGTCGCGCCCGCGACCGCCGTACCGGCCGGGTCCTTCAGTGTGAACTGTGCGTCGGTGATCGCTTCGCTGAACGTCACGGTGACCGGAGAGGTGACCGGCACATCCGTGGCGCCGGCAGTGGGGTTCGTCGCCGTCACCGTCGGCGCCGTCGTATCCGGACCGCCGGTCGTGAACGACCACGAATACGGAACCATGATGTTCTCCGCGGAATCGATCGCGCCCGAGACCACCGCGGTGTACGTGGTTTCCTGTTTCAGCGCCTGCGCCGGTGTGACGGTCACCGTCGTATTGGTGCTGTCGTATGCCATCGTCGCCGTGACTTCGACACCACCGGTATCCTTGAGCACCACGGCGGCCTCGTCGACCGGTTCGGAGAAGGTGACCTTCACCATGGTGCCGAGGGGGACGTCGACGGCGCCGTCCGCAGGTTCGACCGCGACCACCTGCGGCGGGCGGGTGTCCTCACCGCTCCCGTCATCGCCGTCACTGCCCTCGGCGGGGAGATCGAGATCGGACGTCTTCACTTCGAAGGGTTCCCCGTCGCGCTGTCCCGCGATTTGGCCTGCGAACTCGTTGCTGATGCTCGTCCGCTCGCTGCCCGTCGGCTCATATACCGACCTGGCACGGGCCTCCTCCCACGTCGGGAGGCTCGTGATGGGGTCGGGCGACATGAAGGTGAAACCATCGACGACCGGCGGCGGAGGCGGTTCGAAGTCCACGGTGAGGATGGGCGGGTGAAGTGTTCCTTGACAGTCTTGCAACGGCTCCGTTCTGCAGCCGCCGGCCTCGTCGGTTCGGTAGCGCCGCCAGTTGGTCACATCCGATTCGCTGCCGGCGGTGAGCTGGATGCCGTAGTTGGTGGCACCGTCGACCCATTCCTGGACGATGTCGTCGACCGAGTGGATCAGGTCCCAGGCGTAGGCCATCGAGCCGGTGCAGTCGTAGTCGCTGTAGGCGCCGTACTCGGTGTCCGCGCCGGTGTTGGTGACGGACGGCTGATTGTTCCAGGTGAGCGTCAGCTCATCCCAGTCGGAGATGATGCGCCGTGCAGTGATTCCGGAGCCGACACGCTCACCGCAGGCGTTGGAATAGTAATTCCACAAAATCAGGTCGGCGTTCTCCACCGTGCTGCCCGCGAACTCGGCAGGGATGTCGGGGAACTGGAGGTAGCCGCGCCACCGCACCGTGCCGTTGTTGGACTTGCCGACCAGAATCCGGTCGAGGCGGAAGTTGTCCCAGCTTTCTGGGTAGTCGGCGTTGTTGACGAAGGTGTCCATGGTGTCGCCGAGCCACGACTGTCCGGTGTGACCCTCCCACCAGTCGGATGCCGCGGCGGTCATCGTCACCGGGTAGGTGACCGCGGGGTCGGCGAGGAACGTGGCGTCGGGAGTGAACACCAGCGTCTTGTTGTCGACGTCAAGAGTGACAGCGGCCTTACCTACCTTGCCCGCTCCCATGGCGGCGTTGGCGTCGGCGGCTTCGGCGTCCTGTATCAGGGTCGGCCGTATCTCTGTCAGGGTCTTGCCGTCCTTGCCCACGATGGTGGGCCTGCCCGCGGCGTTCTTCTTGAACGACAGCCCCTCGGGCAGGTTCACCGGCACCTTGAAGGAGACCGGGCCGGTGGGCCGTTCGGCGATGGTGATCTGCTGCCGGAAGCCGGTCGGGTTCGCGGTCACCAGCAGGTCGCGGCTCTTTCCGTAGGCGCCAGGGTAGATGGCGGTGTTGCCCTTCAGCCTGGGTTTGGGCAGCACCGATGGCGTGGCGATTTCTGCCGTGGCGTCGGCCGCCCGGCTCCTGAGCAGAGTCTTGTCCTGGCCGGCGGACAGGACAAGGTTCCCCTGGGTGGCCTTGGGCTTGATGACGCCGTCCGCCTCGACGAGAGTGGTGTCGATCGGCGTGAGACCCTTGCCGTCAGCGTTCCTGACCCGGATCGGCTGGGTGCTGAGCTCCATTCGGAGCGTCCTGCCGTCGGGGTTGGCGTACAGCGTGACCGTCTCGGTGTTGCGTTCCGGGATCTCTACCCTCTTGCCAGACTTGTGGGCCTTGATCTTGGCCTCTTCGACCACCCGATCGACGGCACGCCTGCCACCTGTGGCCTCCGAGGCTTCGGAATTCTGGGGCGCGGCCGGTTGCGGCACTTCTGCCCGGGATGGGACAGCGGCCATTCCAATAGCCATGTTCGCCGCGACGAACAGGACCGTGGTTCGCAGCAAAGGGGTACCGCGGCGTTTCGGACGTTGCCGTCTGGGGAGATCTGCCCATTCAGAAGCTTTCGGGGGTAACGACGTCACGCACACTCCACTCCACGTAGGCCCGAAAAGAGCACAATTAGGTGGATTTAGCCAGACGTCAGAAATGCACGTCAAGATCGACAGAGCGTGATCAACAGCCGGGACGACAGGACGACAGGAATAAGGAAAAGGCCCGTTGAAAGTGGGTGACCCATCCCCCCGTGATCACCTGCACAACACGGGCAGTCACTACGGTGCGTCACTCTTCACGGGACATGTTTGAGAAGGTCGTCAACTAGCTGAGTGCAGCGACGCGATCTTCTCACTGGTCCGATTTGTCGCCATAATGTGCGTGTGTCCCCTCGCCGTTACCCGTCCGACCTCACAGATGCGCAGTGGGAACAGATCCAGCCCTTACTGCCGGCACCCAGCACGGACGGGCGTCCAGAGAAGCATCCCCGCCGGGAGATCGTGAACGCGATCCTCTATCTGATGCGATCCGGCTGCCCCTGGCGATACCTGCCCACGGACCTGCCGCCCTGGCAGACGGTTTATTGGCACTTCCAGCGGTGGGAGCAGGCAGGAGTCCTCGCCACACTGCTGTCCGAACTGGGCATCAGGGCCCGCCCGCAGACCTTCCTCGGTGCCGACGATGCAAGCACCGCACGCGACGACGTCGCCAAGAAAAACGGGCGGAAGCGTCTCATCCCCGACCTAACCCGGTCACTGGTTGCCCTCTCAATGATGGCCGCAGGTTTCCGGGAGCGCGACTGCGTCGAGCAGGTCATGCTTTCGGTGTTCTGACAGGGCCGGTCTGGCGTGTTCTATCCGGCCCCGTCCACGGATTTACGGCCACGCAGTGAAGCCGTCAGAACACGCATTGCCGATCTCAAACACTGTCCCCTATCCGTGGGAGTGTCATCAGAAGTGATTCGCACCACATTCCGCCTCGGCACGCCAGTGGCGACGTCCCGAGGGAGACGGGAATGAACTGAGCACCCACGGCGCCCATCGCCGCCCCGGGGGTCCACAAGTCCGGGGCGGCGGGGTCAGGAGGCGGCCGAATAAGAGCTGTTCAGCTCCTTCTCGAACCAGTCGATGGTGCGGCGCAGGCCGGTGACGGGGTCGACCTTGGGACGCCAGCCGAGCCGCTCCTCGGCGAGCGAGGTGTCGGGACGGCGGACGGCGGGGTCGTCCACCGGCCGCTCGACGAACCTGATCGGGGACGACGAGCCCGCCAGGTCGCGGATCGTCTCCGCCAGCTCCGCCATCGACATCTCGGCCGGGTTGCCGATGTTCACCGGCCCGGCGAAGTCGCTCTCGGCGAGCGCGAGCACGCCGTCGATCGTGTCGTCCACGTAGCAGATCGACCGCGTCTGGCTGCCGTCGCCGGTCACGGTGATCGGCTCGCCGAGCAGCGCCTGACGGATGAACGTGGGGATCGCCCGGCCGTCGTGGGGCCGCATTCGCGGGCCGTACGTGTTGAAGATCCGCACGATCCCGGTGTCGGTCCCGCGCGAGTCGCGGTAGGCCGTGGTCAGCGACTCGGCGAAGCGCTTGGCCTCGTCGTACACGCTGCGCGGGCCGACCGGGTTGACGTTGCCCCAGTACGTCTCCTTCTGCGGGTGCTCCAGCGGGTCGCCGTACACCTCGCTCGTGGAGGCGAGGACGAGCCGCGCGCCCTTCTCCGCAGCGAGCCCGAGGGCGTGCAGCGTGCCCATGCTGCCGACCTTCAGCGTCTCGATCGGATGGCGCAGGTAGTCGGCGGGCGACGCGGCCGAGGCGAAGTGGAGCACCAGGTCCACCTGCCCCGGCACGTGGACGAACCCCGTGAGGTCGCACTCCACGAGCCGGAACGCCGGCCGCCCGATCAGGTGCTCCACGTTGCGCGGCGACCCGGTGAGGAAGTTGTCCAGGCAGACGACCGCCGCACCGCGTTCCACCAACCGTTCGCACAGGTAGGAGCCGAGGAACCCGGCTCCCCCGGTGACCACGACACGAGACCCCTTCACCGCACTCCCACTCCCCGCAACCTCCTGACCGCGTCGAGCACCTCGGGCACTCCGATTTCGAGCAGGCCCTCCGACGGCCTGTCGCCGTGCGGGTCGCCCCTGCGCCCGGCCCACAGCGCGATGTGCGGGCCTCCCGGAGGGGGCCCCCACAACGCGGGCGGCACCGGGCCGTACAGGATGACCGAGGGCGTGCCCGCGGCGACGGCCAGGTGCGACATGCCCGTGTCGCCGCAGACGACCAGCGCGGCGTGCGCGGTCAGCGCGGCCAGCTCGGCCAGGTTCGTACGGCCCGCGAGCACGGACTCCTCCGGCAGGCCGGCGAGCTGGGCGACGTGCCGGGCGAGCGCGATCTCGGTCACGCCGCCGGTGACGACGACCCGGCGGCCCTGGGCGGCGAGTTCGGCCGCCACCTGGGCGAAGCGGTCCGGCGGCCACTGTCTGGCCCGGAACGCCGCCCCCGGGTGGATGATCACCTCGCCGCCGGCGAGCGGGCTCGGCCCGGCGTCGCCCAGCGCGAGGTCCCGGGAGTCGGCGGGGATGCCGTACCACTCCAGCAGCGAGCACCACCGCTGCCTCTCGTGCGTCTCCGGCTCCCAGGACGGCCCGTCCGAGCCCGGCACCAGGTGGTGGGTGTGCGTGAGCAGGCGGCCCGGCCGGGTGCGGCGCAGCGCCTGGATGCTCTCCGGGCCGCTGCCGTGCAGGTTGACCGCGACGTCGGGCGACTCGTACGGCACCGGTCCCGGGCCGGACACGTCGAGCACCTCGTCGATGCCGCCGATCAGCGGGAGCAGCCCGCCGAGGTAGGCCGGGGCGGCCAGCACGAAGTGGTGCCCGGGATACGCCCGCCGCAGCGCGCGGAGCGCGGGCACCGAGGCCAGCAGATCGCCGAGCCCGAGCCCGCGCAGGGCGAGCAGGACCGGTCTCTGCGGATCTTCTACGGCCATGACGTCTCCGTGGAGGCGGCGACGACCAGCTCCCTGACCTCGCAGCCCTGCGGCTGGCCGAGCGCGAACAGGATCGCCGACGCGACATCCTCCGGCTGGTTCAGCCGGGCGTCCGGGCCGGGCTTGTACTGCTCGGGACGGTCGTTGAAGAAGTTCGTCCGCATGCCGCCGGGGATCAGCAGGGTCACCCCCACCTGCCCGGCCAGCTCGGCCGCCAGGGCCCGGGTGAAGCCCACGACGCCGAACTTGGAGGCGCAGTAGGCCGTCGCGTCGCTGAGCGCGCGCACCCCGAGCGTGGAGGCGACGGTGACGACCTTGCCGCCGGAGGTGCGCAGGTACGGCAGGGCCGCCCTGACCACGGCCGCGGTCCCGAGCAGGTTGACCGCGATCACCCGTTCCCACTGCTCGGCGGCCACGTCCTCCAGCCGGCCGCAGGCGTCGATGCCCGCCGCCGTCACGACGCCGTCGAGCCCGCCCGCCCGCTCGGCGAGCTCGCGTACGGCCCGCTCGGCCTGTTCCCGGTCGGCCAGGTCGGCGCGCACGTGGTCGAACCCGCCGTCCGGCTCGTCGACGTCGACGACCAGCGGCCGGCCGCCTGCCTTGGCGACCGCCGTCGCGGTGGCCCGGCCCAGGCCGGACGCGCCCCCGGTGATCAATACGTTTCCCACCATTGAGGTCGATCCCTTTCCATAAGCGGCCGATGTCATGAAGCGGCCTGGGCGGCGGCGATGAGGCCGGTGGTGGAGTAGCCGGGCACGGTCGGCAGGATGACGACCTCCCCGCCGGTCCGGCGCACGGCCTCGGCCTCGGGCATCGACCGCTCGTCGTAGTCGCCGCCCTTCACCCACACGTCCGGGCACAGCCGTTCGATGACCTGCGACGGCGTGTGCTCGTCGAAGACCGTCACGGCGTCCACGCAGCCGAGCGCGCGCAGCACCTCGACCCGGTCGCGCTCGCTCACCAGCGGCCTGCTCGGGCCCTTGAGCCGCCGGATCGAGTCGTCGGAGTTCACGCAGACCACCAGGGCGTCGCCTAACGCCCGGGCCCGCCGCAACAGGCTCACATGCCCGGCGTGCAGCAGGTCGAAACACCCGCCGGTCGCGATCAGGCGGCCCCCGGCGGCGCGTACGGCGGCGGCCACCTCGAAGGCGGACGCGCCGGGCGCGAACGGCGCCGGCGACTCGGCGGCCGGGCGCGGCAGGCGCAGCGCGGCGGCCCCGCCCTCCTCCACGAACCTGGTGGCCTCGCCGACCGCGCGGGCGACGGCGTCCTCGGTGGACGCGCCGTCCGCCAGGGCGAGCGCCGCCGCCGCGGCGAAGCGGTCGCCCGCGCCGCAGGCGTCCGTCCCGGCCGCGACGTGCGGCACCGGGACCGGCCCGAACCTGCCGCCGCGACGGGCCAGCATCGCGCCGCGCTCCCCCAGCGTGATCGCGACGGCCCCGGCGTCGAGGTCGCGCACCAGCCTGCGCGCGGTGCGCTCGGGCGAGACGTACGGCTCCCGGCACATGCCACGCGCCTCCGCCTCGCTGGGCGTGACCAGCGCGCATCCCGGCACGGGCAGCGACCCGCGGGGATGGGGATCCCACACCAGCGGCACGTCGAGGCCGCGCAGCGGCTCGCGCAGCAGGTCGGCCACACCGCGCCCGTAGTCGGCGACCAGGACCGCGCTCGCCGAGGCGAGGGCGTCGGCCGCGCGGGCGAACGCGGAGGCGGAGGCCACCTGCCCGGGCCGTCCCATCGCCCGCCCGTCGCCGGTGTCGATCCTGACGAGCGTCTGCCCGCGGGCGCGGACCCGCGTCTTGCGCACGGTCGTGCCCCGCAGCGGCAGCCGCACGATCTCGACGGTGGGCGACAGCAAGCCCTCCAGGCACCGGCCGGAGGGGTCGTCGCCCATGGCGGTGATCAGCACCACCCGGGTGCCGTCGCGGGCGGCCAGCAGCGCGGCGAGGCCCGCCCCGCCGGGCCGGTGGTGCTCCGCCTGCTCCTCCACGACCGGGACGGGAGCGTCGGGACACAGCCGGTCGGCCGTCCCCTCGACGTCGACGTCGAGCAGGGAGTCTCCGACGATGACGAGTGGTCCGCTCACACGACCGCCTTCTCGATCACGTCACAGAGCATGTGGATCACCGTGAGGTGCACCTCCTGGATGGTCGCGGTGTCGTCCGCGGGCACGGTCAGGGCCTCGTCGCACAACTCGGCCAGCGGGTTCGGGCCGGGCCCGGTCAGCGCCCAGGTCGTCAGCCCGCACTGGCGCCCGGCCTCGGCCGCCTCGGTCACGTTGCGGCTCGTCCCGCTGGTCGACAGGCACATCAGCACGTCGCCGGGGCGGCCGTGCGCCCGCACCTGCCGCGCGTACAGCTCGGCCATGCCGAAGTCGTTGCCGATGGCGGTCAGCGACGAGGTGTCGGCGTGCAGCGGGATCGCGGCGTACGGCCGGCGGTCGGCGCGGTAGCGCCCGACCAGCTCCGCGGTCAGGTGCTGCGCCTCGGCGGCCGAGCCGCCGTTGCCGCAGGCGAGCAGCCGCCCCCCGCCGCTGAGGACGGCCGCGAGCTTGTAACCCCAGGCGTGGATCTTGGGCGTTTCCGGGTCCACCGCCGTCAGCGCGGTGCTCAGCCGGGCCAGATGAGGATGCATCGCTCAGCCTCCCGCGGCGGCGAGGGTGCGAAGACACCCGCCGGCCAGGTTTCGGTAGACGGACTCGGTCTGCTCGGCGACCCTGGGCCAGCCATAGCGGGCCCGGGCCCGCCGGGCCCCGGCGGCCGACAGCGCCGCCCGCACGTCGGGCCGGGTCAGCAGGTCGCCGAGCGCGCGGGACAGCGCACGCGGCCGCCGGGGCGGCACGAGCACTCCGCATCCCGCGACGGTGTCGAGGTGACCGCCGACCGCCGAGGCGATCACCGGCACCCCGCAGGCCAGGGCCTCCAGGGGCACCATGCCGAACGGCTCGTACCAGGGCACGGTGACCAGCACGTCGGCCGAGCGCATGAGATCGGGCACCTCGGCCCGGCTCACGCTGCCGATCAGCCGGACCCGGTCGCCGAGGCCGAGGCCTGCGGCCAGCGTGCGCAGCCGCGCGCTCTCCTCGTCGCCCGGGTCGCCGCCCGCGATGACGAGCTCGGCGTCCGGCACGTGACGCAGGGCGCGGACGACGGTGTCCACCCCCTTGCGCGGCACCATGCGGCCGATGCTCAGCACCCGCGGCCGGTCGCCGCGCAGGAAGACGGGGCCGTCCGGCCGGAACAGGCCGAGGTCGACGCCGCACGGCACGACCGCGATCCGGTCGCGCGGCACGCCCATCGCGACGAGCTCGCGCACCTCGTCGGAGCAGGTGGCGACGACCGCGACCGCCCGGCGGCCGATGTCGCGCTCGATCGCGATCCGGCCCGGCGGGCTGGTGTCGGCCTCGCCCTGCCAGCGCCGCTTCACCGTGCCGAGCGCGTGGTAGGTCTGCACGACCGGGATCGCGAGCGGCTCCGCCGCCGTCAGCGTGGCGAGGCCGCTCATCCAGAAGTGCGCGTGCGCCACGTCGGGCGGCTCGGCCTTCCATCGGCGGGCCAGGTACGCCCCGAACTCCGGCATGTGGGGCAGCAGCTCGTCCTTGGGCAGCGGCTCGGCCGGCCCGGCCGGCACGTGCTCGACGGTGACGCCGGGAGCCATGGACACGGCGTCCGGCTGGTCGGGGGAGGTGCGCCGCGTGAGCACGACGACCTCGTTGCCCCGCTCCGCGAGGGCCAGGGCCAGCGCCGCGACGTGCACGTTCTGCCCGCCGGCGTCCACGCCGCCGAGGGTCGCCAGCGGGCTCGCGTGCTCCGACACCAGGGCGATCCTCATGACACCCCCTCCTTCACCGCCTCGCCCAGCGTCACCTCCGCCGTCCGTGTCAGCGTGGCCAGGCGGCGGACGGCGTCCACCACCTGCTCGCCGCCGACCGCGGTCAGGCACGGGTGACCGGGGACGGGGCAGATGCGCGCCCTGCTCCCATGGCAGGGGGCGTCCTGGTCGCCGAGGACCACCGCCGGCACGCCGTACGGCGCCCACCGGGCGGCGGGCACGACCGGCGCGAACAGGCTGACCACGGGTGTGCCGACCGCCGCCGCGAGATGGGCGGGGCCGGTGTTGGCGGCCACCACCGCCGACGCCCCCGCCAGCACGGCGGCGAGCTCGGCGAACGTGGTCGCCCCGCCGAGGTCCAGGGCGGGGCCGGAGACCAGCGCGGTCAGCGCCCGCTCCCCCGGGCTGCCGGTGACGACGACCCGCTCACCGGCGGCCAGCAGCGCCTCGACCGCCTCCGCCCATCGCTCGGCGGGCCAGGCCCGGGCCGGCGCGGTCGTGCCGGGATGCACGACCACGTAGCCGGGCGGGCCGGTGAGGTGTTCCACGTCCGGCAGCGGCCCGCGTACGGCGAGCCGGCCGTCGTCGCCCGGCGGCAGGTCGAAGCCGGCCGCGCGCGCGAGGCCGAGCATCCGCTCCGGCTCGGGGACGTCCACGCCCTCGTCCACGACGTGACGCACGTCGAGCAGTGAGCCGGGGTAGTCCTCGCTGATCGCGGCGATCCGCGGCACCCCGGCCAGCCGCAGCAGCAGGGCCGTCGGCAGCGCCGACTGGTGGAAGGACGTGAAGATCACGGCCACGTCCGGGCCGACGGCGCGGATCTGCTCCACCAGGCGGGCCGCGTGCTCGGAGGTCATCGGCACCCGGTCGGGGTCGATCCACGGCGCGCGCCACTCAAGGACGCGGTCGACGCCGGGCAGCAGTTCCGCCGCGGCCCGGCCGTACGGGCCGGCGAGCATGACGACCTCCCGCGCCCCGGCGGCGACGGCGCGCACGGCGGGCCCCGCGAGCAGGACGTCGCCCGCGTTGTCGGGCCGCACCACCAGAGCGGTCCCGATCACGAGCGCCTCCCCGTCCGCATCCCGTCTTTCCGCATCCTGTCCGCCCGCACCCTCATTTCACCGGTGATCCGGTGCGCACAGGCCACCGGAGGGATGACCACGCTGGTCACGGCCATGCGCGCGATCTCCTCCGGCGTACGCGGACCCGGGGCGATGCGGGCCCAGGCGAACTCGGCGGTGAGGCCGAGCCACGCGAGCCCGGCGGCGGCGGCGAGCCGCCTCCGGCGCCCCCCGGTGGCCGCCAGGGTGAGCGCGAGCAGGCCCATGCCGGTGGTGAGGGCGTGCCGCTTGAGCCTGCCCGGGTGGCCGCCGATGATCACCCGCCAGTCGCGGCCGTGCACGTGCCGCATGAGCGCGTCCGACGCATTGCCGCGCTGGAAGCGCACGCTGGACCAGAAGCCGTCGTCGCGCACCGGGTGGCGGGTCAGCCGTTCCCCCTTGACCAGTGAGAACCCCGCCTGCTCGACCCGCAGCGCGAGGTCGGCGTCCTCGCGGTACGCCCCCGGGAAGCGCTCGTCGAATCCGCCGGTCGCCTCCAGGGCGGTCCTGCGATACGCCATGTCGGCGGTGATCCAGTGCGCGCCGGCCAGGCCGGCGGTGTTGCGCTCGGCGTCGGTCGGGCGGCGGCCCTCGGGCAGCGGCACCTCCAGCCGCCCCTGGCTCCCGCCGACGTTCCCGGGCAGGCGGGCGAGGTCCTCCGTCAGCGCGCGCACCCAGCCGGGGCCGGGCACCACGTCGTCGTCGAGGAACACCACCCACGGCGTCGTCGCGGCCCGCCACCCGGCGTTGCGCGCGGCGGCCGGGCCCCGCCCGCCCGACCTGAGCACGCGTACGCGGCCGGGCACGGGCAACGGCTCCGGGCTCTCCCCCGGCCGGTCGTCCACCACGATCACCTCGGGCCCGTGACCATGTGCGCAGCCGAGGGCGGCGAGTGTGTCCGCCAGGCTCGGCCGGCCGATCGTCGGGATCACGACCGTGACCGCCGGCCCCGTCTCCCCGCGCGGATCTGTGTGCGGATCCGTGTGCGGCTCGCCCGCGGACGCCGTGTTCGTCCCCCGGGTCATCTCTGTCGTCATCCGGCGAACACCGCCCCCCTGCGCACGACGTACGGACCGAGGACGAGGACGTCCACCGGGGCGGAGCCGAAGCACTCCAGCGCGTCACGGGGATCGTCGACCATCGGGCGGCCGGCCGTGTTGAGGCTCGTGTTGACCACCACCGGCAACCCGGTGCGGGCCTCGAACTCCTCGAGCAACCGGGCCAGCAGCGGGTCGCGCCCGCGTTCGACGGTCTGGATCCGGGCCGTGCCGTCGACGTGGACGACCGCGGGAATCCGGTCGCGCCACTCCGGCCGCACGTCATGGACGAACAGCATGTAGGGGCTCGGCGTCGGGCCCCTGCCGAAGATCGTGGAGGCGCGTTCCGCCAGCACCATCGGGGCGATGGGGCGGAACTGCTCGCGGCCCTTCACGTCGTTGAGCCGCTCGGTGTTGCGGGGGTTGCCGGGGTGGGCGAGCAGGGACCGGCGGCCGAGCGCCCGGGGGCCGTACTCGGCGCGTCCCTGGAACCAGGCGATCACGCGGTCGGCGGCGAGCTCGGCGGCCACGGTCGCGGCGAGGTCGGCGGGGCGCTCGTAGGGAACCCGCGCCACGTCGAGCCAGGCGCCCAGCTCCTCGTCGCTCCAGGTGCGGCCGAGGTCGGCGCCGGGCATCGGGACGACGGGATCGCCGCTCGCCTGCGCGAGGTGCAGCGCTCCCCCGAGCGCGGTGCCCGAGTCGCCCGCCGCGGGCTGCACCCACACCTCCTCGAACGGGCCCTCCGCGAACAGCCGGGTGTTGGCCACGCAGTTGAGCGCCACTCCCCCGGCCATCGTGAGATGACGGGCGCCGGTCCGCTCGTGCAGCCATTTCGCGAGGTCGAGCAGCACCTCCTCCAGGCGGACCTGGACGCTCGCCGCGAGGTCGGCGTGGTCGGCCGTCCACTTCTCGCCCTTGCCGAGCCCCTTGGCGTAGACGCTCCAGTCGATCGGCTCGACCCGGAAGCCCCCGTCGCCGGTCGGGTAGATGAGCTCGCGCATCTCACGCAGGAAGCGCGGCTCGCCGTAGGAGGCGAGGGCCATCACCTTGTACTCGTCGCTGGACCGGAGGAAGCCGAGGTGCTCGGTGAGGTCCTCGTACATGAGCCCGAGGGAGTGCGGCAGCGCCTGGCTCGCGAGGACGGTCAGCTCGCCGTCCCGGTAGTGCCCGGCGAGGTGCGAGACGGCCTCGCCCCGGCCGTCGCAGACCAGCACCGCCGACTCGCGGTACGGCGCGGCCAGCCCGGCCGACGCGGCGTGCGCGATGTGGTGGGGGACGAACCGCACCTGGGCGGCGTCGAGACCCGGCAGCGCGGTGGCCAGGAAGTTGGGCGCGCGGCGGGCGTAGGCGGTGCGCAGGTCCTCCCAGCGCTCGTCCTGTCCGGGCCCCCCGGGCACCACGAGCGCGGGGTCGTAGGAGTAGGCGACGCCGTCGAGGTCCTCCGGCCGCAGCCCGGCCTGTTCGAGGCACCACGCGGCGGCCAGCTCGGGCAGTTCCCAGGCAGAGAAAGGGACCGGTCGCTTGCCGTGCTTGCGACGGCTGAAGCGCTCTTCTTCCGCTGCGGCGATCACCTCACCATCCACGACCAGCGCGGCGGCTGGATCATGAAAAATCGCGTTTATCCCCAAGAACCGCATCGGTTTCCCTCCGTTGCGCAGTGGAGGTCTGGTTACCGAGAGAAGCGCTACTAAACACTCCTTTGTAGAGAAGTCGACGTCTGTGGGTGATGCACTCAATAACTGCTACTCTGCGTAACCATCGCCCGGTGTTTGCCGCTTTGTCCCCCGGGTAGCCCGGCGGGCGATTCGCGCAGGAGGTCGTACGTGCAAGGTCCCGCCCGCAGGCCCGCCGCGGTGCTCTTCGACCGCGACGGAACGCTTGTTCATGACGTCCCTTACAACTCCGACCCTGATCGTGTCGAGCCGGTCGCGGGGGCGCGGGAGGCGCTCGCACGACTCCGCGCGGAGGGCATCCCGGTGGGGATCGTGACCAACCAGTCCGGGGTGGCCAAGGGCCTCATCGCGCCGGAGGCCCTGCGTGCCGTGAACGACCGCGTGGAGTCCCTGCTCGGTCCGTTCGACGTGTGGGAGATCTGCCCGCACGACGACGGCGACCGCTGCGACTGCCGCAAACCCGCGCCCGGCCTCGTGCTGCGCGCGGCCCGGCGGCTCGGCGTCGCCCCGGAGGACTGCGTGGTGATCGGCGACATCGGCCGGGACGTGGAGGCGGCCCGCGCCGCCGGCGCGAGGGGCGTCCTCGTCCCGACCCCGGTGACGCTGCCGGAGGAGGTGTCGGCCGCCCCCGAGGTGGCGCCCGACCTCGCCGCGGCGATCGATCTGGTGCTCGCGGGGATTCAGCTCACAGCTGAGGATGAGGAGGGCGGGACCGGGGCAGGTGGGTGAGGCAGCGGCAGGAGGCACGGTGTTGCGAGGCCTGCAGGACGACGGACGGGGAGCGATGCGATGAAGATCATGGTCTGGCACGTCCACGGTTCGTGGACCACCTCCTTCGTGCACGGGGCGCACGAGTATCTGGTGCCGCTCACCCCCGACCGCGGCCCCGACGGGCGGGGCCGGGCCGACACCTATCCCTGGCCCGGCAGCGTCCGGGAGGTCCCGTACGACCGGTTCGCCGCCGAGGACGTCGACGTGGTCGTCTACCAGCGGCCGCACGAGATCGAACTGGCCCGCGAGTGGCTGGGGCGCGACGTGCCCGGTGTCTACGTGGAGCACAACACCCCGGCCGGGGACGTGCCCAAGAGCCGCCACCCGCTGGCCGACCGGGACGACATCCCGCTCGTCCACGTCACCCACTTCAACGACCTGTTCTGGGACTCCGGGCGGGCCCCGACCCATGTCATCGAGCACGGCGTGGTCGACCCCGGCTATCTCTACACCGGCGAGCTGGCCCGCGCCGGCGTGGTCGTCAACGAGCCGATCAGGCGCTGGCGGGTCGCGGGGACCGACCTGCTGCCCACGTTCGCCGCGACGGCCCCGCTCGACGTGTTCGGCATGAAGGTGACCAACCTGCCGTCCAAGCTCGGCCTGGACCGGGAGATGGGAACGTTCGAGGACCTCCCCCAGGCCGCCATGCACGCCGAGCTGGCCCGGCGGCGGGTCTACCTGCACCCCTACCGCTGGACCTCGCTCGGACTGTCGCTCATCGAGGCCATGATGATCGGCATGCCGATCGTCGCGCTCGCCACCACCGAGGCCGTGGAGGCGGTGCCGCCGGAGGCCGGGGTCGTCTCGACCAAGCTGCCCACGCTGCTACGGGCCCTCGACCGGTTCGCGAACGAGCCCGAACTCGCCGTCCAGGCCGGAAAGGCGGCCCGCGCGGCCGCGCTGGCCCACTACAACCTCGACCGCTTCCTCGCAGACTGGGACAGATTGCTCACCTCGATCGTCCCGGCATGACCCGTTCCTGGGCCGGCCCGTCGCCTATGGCGTTCCTGGGAAAGGCCTTACCCCCGGATGAGGCCGGCCTCCCTTCCCCCGGACGTACGCTGCAGGGTGGCAAGGGGGAGCCATGCCCGATTCCCGGGAGATCCATGACGCTTTCGCTGAGGCACTCCGCACGCACGACGAGAGGCGCCTCCTCGACTGCTTCCACCCGGACGCCGTTCTCGTAACCCCCGTCGGCATGGTCGAGGGGCACGAACAGATCGAGTGGTATTTCGGCCAGTTCTTCTCCACCGTGCCCGACCTGACGACCGAGGTCACCACGATGCGGGCCCACGGGGACACCATCGCCGTCGAATGGGTCACGTCGGGGAGCCAGGCGGGCGGGATGCTGCTCCCGGACGGCACCGAGATCCCCGGCACCGGCCGCCCCGTCCGCTGGACGGGATGCGGGATGTGGACGGTCGAAGACGGCAGATTCGTCGCCGGGCGCATCTACTACGACCAGTTGGCCGCTTACATGTCGCTGGGCTGCCGGCTCGCGCGGACGGAACCCGGCTCCGCGGCCGCTCCCGTCGACGTGGGCGTCCCTGATCCGGAGCCCGGACCCGGGCCCGCCGCCGAGTCGCGCACCGGCGCCGTACGCCGCCTTCTCCGCAGGCTCGCCGGCCGGTGACCATCCCTGCGGGTTTCCGGAATGACCCCGTGCACGAGGACCGGTCGCACTTGCCTATGGGCAGGTTATGCCGTTGACGAGTCATACCGTCCAACGTGAGATGTAGCTTGATGTGAGCATATGTGATGGTTCGCAGCTTGTGATTGCTGGCGCTGGGCGGAGACTGTGACTCAAATCTTCATCGCTTCTTCAACCGAAGGTCGCCCGTACGCCGAGATGATCGCGGCTAATCTCATGGACCAGGGCGTCGTACCGCTACTGTGGTGGAGTCAGGCCTCATTCCCCATCGGTACGACGTTGATTGAGGCATTGATGGACATCCTGGAGAGGGTGGACGGCGCAATCATCGTGATGACTCCCGACGACCGGGTGACCCGGCGCGGGACGATTACGTACTCACCAACCCAGAACGTCCTCCTGGAATATGGGCTCTTCGCCGGGAAACTGGGCCGGGCAAACGTGGCCATCGCGAAGATCGGCAATCTCAAGATGCCGTCAGATCTGGACGGAGTCGTATATATCAACCTTCGCGCGATCGATCCGAGCGAAGACGAGATCGTTTACCGGAGCGTGGAACTGAAGCCGAGCTTCTCGACGTGGCTGCACGAATTGGATGCCCAGAGCAGCGATGGCGCGAGGCTGGCCGCCCTGGCCCACCGTGTCGCACCTACCGCACGTCCGGAAGACAGACTGCGCATCAAGGCTCGTATGCTCTGCGAGCGCGTGGATCCCAAGGCATTCCAGAGGCTCACGGCCGATAGCGTCGAGCATCTGTTACTCAAGCACACCTTCGAGAACGAGCCGCACAACGATGTCGGCTACAGATTCACCACTCCAGTCAGCTCTTACCTCGCGCTGACCCGCATCATCCCCGGCTCGGACGACGAGCGGGTACTCGCCGCGCATTTCGCCAGGAACGTCGCGGAGTTGATCGCGAGTCGCGCGATCGAGCCCACTGTCCTGGCGATTTCCAAGAACGCGGCTCTGGGGTTGCTGCAGTCCGTCGCGAAGCAACTGCGCTTCCCGGTGGTCCTCATCGCGCCTTACGGGCCCAACAGAAAGAATCCGATAGAGGGATATTATGAGGTCGGCGATCGGGCGGTCCTGCTGCACGATGTCGCGCTCAGCGGCCACCATCTTGTGGACTGCATAGTGACCCTGCGCAACGCGGGCCTCTACGCGAATCACCTCGTGACGCTCGCCCAGCACTACTCCGACGAGGCTGAACTGAAGGCACTGATGCGCGAGAACGAGATAGAGATGTTCGCAAGCGCGTTGCTGCTGCCTACCAGAGGCCGGGTGATCTGCACCAACCCCGCGACGGCGGTGGCCTCGCCGTCGGTTCTCGACTGCGTGCTCTGCGACGTCGTCGCCGGCCGGGACACGGCGCCCGTGTGGGAGATTCTGCACCCTTCGGAGATCGGCTCCGAGGTGGTGATGGAGAGCAGCAATTTCGTCGCGACGGCTGACGTGGCGCCCCTGGCACCGGGTCACACTCTCATAATCACCAAGCGGCACGCGCTGTCGATGTCGAAGTGCTCGCCGGAGCAGTTGGCCGAGCTCGATGCCTTCCGGCGCCGGGTCGCGGAACATCTGAGGCGCGCCTACGGGAATCCGACGATCATGTTCGAGCATGGGTTGTGCAACCGTGCACGGGCGTCCGGATGCGGGGTGGACCACGCTCATCTCCATGTCGTCCCCGTGACATGTTCGGTGACGGAGACCTTCCTTCAGGACTTCGATGTCAGTCCGCTCAGGCATCTGGCGGAACTCCGGGACAAGGTTGAGCTGAGCAGCGAATATCTCATGCTCATCGATGATGAGGAGAATGCCTACTTCGCCCTGACGGGAGCTCCTACCAGGCAGTACTTCCGCCGCGTCATCTCGACCCGGCTGAACCGCGAGCTCTGGAACTGGAACGACGAACTCCTGCTGCGGAGACGAGACGAGGTGAGAGAGCTGATCCTCCATCTCCACAGCACCTTCGGCACGAAACCCTGAGCTCGATCCTCGAGTTCGGCTCTGGGCCCGGCCGGTTGAGCCGGCCGCGTACCCACCCCGATGCCGACCGCATGATTGTTTACCGAGAACGGGACACCGCGAGGGCAGGTGATCCAGCCGGGGTGGGAAGAGGCTCCTCATGATGCGCAACCTGGTGAACGGCGCCGTCGGCGGCGCGCTCGCGACGGCCGTGTACAGCGCGATGCTGATGGCGGCGGACAAGGCCGGCGTGCTGGAGGAGCCGCCGCCGCGCCGGTTCGCGCGGCTGACCCTTCCCGGGCGCGACAAGCCCAAGAGGGGCGAGAACGTGCTCGGGACGATCGCCCACTTCGCGTTCGGCTCCTCCTGCGGTTCGATGCTCGGCCTGCTGTCGGCCGGTCAGCGGGTGCCCGTCCCGATCGGCACGGCGTACGGGTTGCTGGTGTGGTACTTCGGCTGCCAGGGCCTCGCGCCGAGCATCGGCGCGCACCCGCCCGTCCCGAAGGACCGCGTGGGACGCCAGGCCGCGCTGCTGGCGGGACACCTGATGTGGGGCACCGCGCTCGCCCTCGCGCTCAACCGGTTGCGGACCGAGAAGACGCCGCTGACCGCCGAGATCGCTCCCCGCGTACGCGAGCAGGTGCGGCGTGTCATGCCCACCCCCCAGCCGGTCTCCGCACGCTGATCCCGCCCGCTCGTCCGGCTACCAGAAGCGGACTTCCGGATACTTCGCCGACGGCCCGTCCAGCAGGGGCCGCCGCTTGCCCTTCAGGTGCGTGTCGAGGAAGGCGGTGACGTAGTCCCGGGTGATCCGGAGGGATCGCGCACCGTCGATCGGGGCCACCCGCATGCCGAGCTGCGGTCCGAGCACCGCGTAGTCGACGAAGCTCACGTGCTCGGCGCCGGTGACGGTGAGCCAGTGCTTCCATTCACCGGTGACGTGGGGCCAGAACAGGTCCCACGACTTCGGCTCCCCGCCGGTGACCGGCCGCTGCCGCGGGTTGCCGATCATCATGAACGGCTTGGTGATCGGTTCGGCGGGGGTCGCGGGGTTGTAGGAGCCGTCCAGGTTGACCGCGGCCCTGATCCGGTCGCTCACGGGAAGCAGATGGGCGGCGCTCTGGCCGCCGATCGAGTGCCCGACCATCGCGACCCCGCGTTCGTCGATCAGCCGGTTCCAGCGCCCGGCCCGCTCCAGCCGGTCCAGCACGAAGGTCGTGTCGGCCGCCCGCACCCGGGCGACCTTCTCCCCCAGCTCCGGGGTCTGACCACCCGCACCGGCCTCGAACGTGACGGTCCTGCCGCCGGGGAACGTGGTGGCGACCGACTCGTAGGTGTGCTCGATGCCCGCGACGACGTAGCCCCGGCTCGCGAACTCCTCGGCCAGCGAGGTCAGCGTGGCCCGTGGCATGGTCATGCCGGGCGACATGACCACCAGCGGCCATCCGCCCTTCTTCGCCAGCGCGGGCGCGTCGGCGCGGGCGTACGTCCTCGTCTTCGTGAGCGTGTCCGGCGGGAGGTCCTTCAGCTGGGGAAATCCCTTGAGGATCAGCGCCGACTCCTGCGGGGTGACGTACGGCGCGGTCGTGCCCTTCGCCCTCACGGCCGGATACCAGACGGAGACCATCAACTCCCGCGGCCTGCCGTCCACCCAGGGGTCGGGCCGGTGGGAGTCGACCAGATGGACGTCGGACCGTCCGACCGCGTAGTGCCCGGTCGGAGCGGGCAGGGCGGGCGCGGGCTCGGGAGCGGCGGAGGCGCCGCCGGTGAGGGGCGACAGGGCGATCGCCCCGGCGACGAGGAGGTTCTTCATGCCCGTCACCCTGCCGGGCGGCGCCGCCGTATCGTCCCCTGCGAAGGTCACGCGACGTGCGCGACTTTCGTAGGGGGTCGCTCCGCCGGACGCACCAATAGCCTCTGACCGTGAACATCCTGGATCGGGCCCTGCCGTGGGTGCTCGGCGGCGCGGTGTTCCTGCTCTGCGCGGGCTCCGCGTACGGCTGGGCCGGTGTCGCGACGACGCTGCCCGCCCCCGTGTCGCTGGCGGTCGCCGCGGCCGCGGCGGCGGCCGCCGTCGTCGCCAGGCGTTCGGTGTGGCCGGTGACCGTGGTGGCGGCTGTCGCCTACATCTGGCTCGCGATGTGGCCGCCCGTGGTCGTGGCCTCCTATTACGCGGGACTCCAGCTGGGGCGCCGCCGGGCCCTGTGGCTCTACGCGGCCGGCGCGTCCGCCGTGTGGGCGCTGGGCGGAGTCGTCTCCTCTCTGAGCGGCGGCCACCGGGCGCTGGCGATGGGCTCTTCGCCCAACGTGCTCATCCTGGGTGGTGCGCTGGCCGGGCTTCCCCTGGTGGCCGGCTTGTGGAGCCACGCCAGGCGGCAGGTGCTCGTGGCCATGCGGGAGCAGGCCGAACAACTGGTGCGGGAGCAGGTCCTGCGCGCGGATCAGGCACGCGCCCAGGAACGCGCCCGCATCGCGCGGGAGATGCACGACGTGGTCGCGCACCGGGTGTCGCTGATGGTCCTGCACGCGGGCGCGCTGGAGGTCGGCGCGCCGGACGAGCGTACGGCCCGGGCGGCCGCTCTGATCGGCGACGTCGGCAGGGAGGCGCTGAGCGACCTGCGCGAGGTGCTCGGCGTCCTGCGCGCGCGGGACGCCTCCCGCGACCCGCAGCCCACACTGGCCGACCTCGACCGGCTGCTCGCGCGGTCTCGCGCTCTCGGCCTCGTGGTCAACCGGCGTGACGAGGGCCCGGCCCGCCCGATCGGGCAGTCGGCGGAACGCACCGCCTATCGGGTGGTGCAGGAGGCGCTGACCAACGTGCACAAGCACGCCGGCGGCGCCGAGACCGACGTGGTCGTCCGTCACCTGCCCGCCGGTCTGGAGGTCGTCATCCGCAACGCGCCGTCCGCCGCGAGCCGGGTGCTTCCGAAGTCCGGCTGGGGCCTGGTCGGCCTGCGCGAACGCGTCGAGTTGCTCGGGGGCACCCTGGAGGCCGGTCCGTGCGAAGGCGGTTTCCAGGTGCGGGCGAGGATTCCCGCCGCATGATCCGCGTACTGGTCGTCGATGACGAGGCGCTGGTCAGGTCTGGGCTGCGGATGATCCTGGAATCGGCGGGCGGCGTGGTGGTCGTCGGCGAGGCCCGCGACGGCGAGGAGGCGATCGGCGCGGCCGCCCGGCTCAGGCCCGAGGTCGTCCTCATGGACGTCCGGATGCCCGGCATGGACGGCCTCACGGCCGCGGGACGGCTCCTGCGCGCCGTCGACGCCCCGAAGGTGGTCATGCTGACCACCTTCGACCTGGACGAGTACGTCCACGAGGCGCTGCGTCTCGGCGCCGTGGGATTCCTGCTCAAGGACACCCCGCCACGTGAACTGATCGCCGCGGTGCGCACGGTCGCCGAGGGCAACGCGACGGTCTCACCCACCGTGCTGAAAAGGATTCTCGGCTCGTTCGCGCACAAGGCGCCCTCGCGGGCCGAGGCCGCGCGCGAACGGCTCGCCGCGCTCACGGCGAGGGAGGAGGACGTGGTCAGGGCGCTGGCACGCGGCCTGTCGAACGCCGAGATCGGGCGGGAGCTGAAGCTGTCGGAACCGACCGTGAAGGCGCACGTTAGTCGGCTGCTCGCCAAGCTGGGCCTGGCCAACAGGGTGCAGGCGGCGATCCTCGTGCACGACGCCGACCTCGCCTGACGCGCACCCGCCTCGCACGGCCGGGCCGGTGACCGGGAGGCGGGGCGACGAAAGTAGGGGTGCCGCCCGCCGATCGCCCGATGTGCCGTCACCCGCGCAGTGCCTAACTTCAGGGGCGTCGGCCCTGACTTCTTTGAGGGATGGGCCCGCGTCCGATCCGGGATCTCCCGGATGTCCTCGACGCTCCCAGGCCGACACGGTGTAAGGGTCCCCCACGATCGGAGTCACGCTGATGTCGCACGCCGTCCTCGACCTGGTCCAGCAGGTGATGTCGTCGCCCTGGTTGTACGTGGCGCTTTTCGCCCTGGCGTTGCTCGACGGGTTCTTCCCTGTCGTGCCGGCCGAGACCTCGGTGATCACCGCCGCGGTGTTCGCCGCGTCGGGCGAGACCAACCTGGCCCTGGTCATCGGTGTCGCGGCTCTCGGGGCCTGCGCCGGTGACCACATCTCCTACCTGCTCGGCAGCAGGTCGGCGGGCAGGTTGCGGGACAAGAAGTTGTTCGTCTGGGCGCGCGACACCCTGGCGGAACGGGGTGGCCTCGTGCTCGTCGTGGCCAGGTACATCCCCGGCGGGCGCACCGCGACCACTCTCACCATGGGCGCCGTACGGTACCCGCTGCGCTCGTTCACCCTCTTCGACGCGATCGCGGCGGGCTCGTGGGCGGTGTACTCCGGGCTGATCGGCTTCTTCGGCGGCATGGCGTTCGAGAACGACCCGATCAAGGGCCTGCTCCTCGGCCTCGGCATCGCGCTGTCGATCACCGGGATCGCCGAGCTGGTGAGATGGCTCAGGAAGCGACGCGCGGCCCGTCCGGCCCCGGAGCGTCTTCCCGCGCGCACGTCCGCCTGACCCTCTCCGGTGATCTCCCCCCGCGCCGGCTGGGAACATGGGAGCACGAGACTCGGATCATGTCCCCGTTCTCGGCGTCAGCGTGACGAAACAAGGAGGAGCCGGATGAGCAAGCTCGATGAGAACGCCGTAGCTCTGCTGAAGGAAGCGGTCCACGCCTGGGTGACGACCATCAGGCCGGACGGATCGCTGCACAACACCGTGGTGTGGGTCGACGTCGACGGAGACGAGGTCGTCTTCAACACCGCCGTGGGGCGGGCGAAGGAGCGGCACCTGCGCGACGACCCCCGGGTGTCGGTCAGCGTGCTCGACCCGCAGAACGCCTTCCGCTTCGTCAGCGTCTCGGGCATCGCGAAGCTGGAGCTGGAAGGCGCGGACGCGGTGATCGACGGCCTGGCGAAGAAATACCTCGGGGTGGACACCTACCCCTACCGGCAGCCGGGGGAGCAGCGCATCACCGTGCGCGTCGTCCCCGAGAAGGTCATCTCCAGCGCCGGCCGCTGACCCGGGACCGCCGGGGCCGCCCCCACGCCCCAGACCCGCTCACGAGGCGCGCAGGTAGGCGAGGACGGCGAGCACCCGGCGGTGGTCGTCGGCGTCCGGAGGAAGGTCGAGCTTGGCCAGGATGCTCGCGATGTGCTTGGCGACGGCCGCCTCGGAGACGAACAGCGCGCGGGCGATCGCGGCGTTGGAGCGGCCCTCCGCGACCAGGGCGAGGACCTCGCGCTCGCGCGGCGTGAGCCGGGCCAGCGGGTCACCGCGCCCGCGCAGCAGTTGCCTGACCACTTCCGGGTCGATCACCGTGCCGCCGCCCGCGACCGTCGTCACCGCGCCGGCGAACTGCGCGACGTCGCCGATCCGGTCCTTGAGCAGGTAGCCGACGCCTCCGGCGCCCGCCTGGTCGAGCAGCTCGGCCGCGTAGGTCTGCTCGACGTACTGGCTGAGCACGAGCACCGGAAGGGACGGCCGGGCCGCCCGCAGCTCCAGCACGGCCCGCAGCCCCTCGTCAGTGAAGCCGGGGGGCATGCGCACGTCCGCGATCACGACGTCCGGGTCCCGCTCGGCGACGGCCGCGATCAGCGCGGGTGCGTCGCCCACCGCGGCCGCGACGTCGTACCCGAAGCGCTCCAGCAGGCCGGCCAGGCCCTCGCGGAGGAGCACCGAGTCTTCGGCGATCACCACGCGCACGGGATCTCCGCCCTGACCGTGGTCGGGCCGCCGCACGGGCTCTCGACGCCGAGCGTGCCCTCGACGGCCGCCACCCGGTCGGCGAGCCCGGTCAGGCCGGTGCCGCGCGCGGGGTCCGCTCCCCCGCGCCCGTCGTCGGCGACCTCCAGCACGAGCACGCCCCGGCGCAGCCGGCCGCGCACCACGCAGGAACCCGCGCCGCTGTGCTTGGCCACGTTCGCCAGCGCCTCGCAGACGACGTAGTAGGCCGCCGCCTCCACCCTGGCGGGCAGCCGCCCGTCCAGTGCGATGTCCACCCGGGCGGGCACCGGCGACCTTCCGGCGACGTCGCGTACGGCGGCGGGCAGCCCGCGGTCGGCGAGCACCTGCGGATGGACCCCGCGGATCAGCTCGCGCAGCTCCGCGAGCGCCTGTCCCGCCAGTTCGCGGGCCTCCTCCAGCCGCAGGGCCGCGGGCGAGCCCGGCGGAAGGTCGAGCCCGGCCAGGCCGAGCTTCATCGACAGGGCCACCAGCCGCTGCTGCGCGCCGTCGTGCAGGTCGCGCTCGATACGGCGGCGCTCGGCCTCGAAGGCGTCCACCAGCCGCGCCCGGGACCGCGCGACCTCGCGCGTCTCGGCCTCCTGCGGGACGAGCATCGCCCGCGCCATCGCCGCCCGGGCGCCCGCCCAGGCGGCGACCGTGTACGCGGCCACGGGCACCAGCAGCAGTCCGGCCGCCGAGCCGATGAAGGTCTCCCCCAGCGTGGCCTCACCCTCGGGGCTGATCGGCTGCACGACCGGAGAAAGGATCAGCACGGCCGGCCCGGCGATCGCGACCGCCGCCACCAGCAGGTCCACCCAGCCGAGCACGACCAGCGCCACGAGGGCGTGCCCCGCCTCCCGCCACCCCGGCCACCGGCCGCCCGGCGGCCCGTGCACCGGCTGCCGGTCCGCGAGCCGCAGCCGCCACCGCTCGAACCAGGCCACGGGCACCAGCAGCGCGGCGGCCACCAGGACGGCCACCGGAACCGCGGTGATCGCGCCCGCGACGCCGCCGACCGCGCGCGCCGACGACAGCACGGTGGCGAACGCGAACCCCGGAACGGCACCGGTCAGCAGGTACGCCAGGGAGCGCCAAGGCCAGACGGAGGTCAGGAAGCGGCCCGGGGGCCCGGTGAGCGCGTCCAGCGCGGTCCGGGGTGCGAGGGCTGCGGGGGCGGCGGCGGGGGCGATGGGGGCGAGGATGGGGGCGGCCACGGCATCGACGCTAGCCGCTGGACGCGCCGGTGTCGGTAGTGCTGGGAATACCTCCGGTTCTCGCCCCAGCGCCAATGCCCGGCGGGCCCGCCGCCGGTTGGCTGAGCGACATGACACCAACCGACATGACACCAGCCGGCGTGACACCGACCGGCGTGACACCGACCGGCGTGACACCGACCGGCATGACACCGACCGGCATGACACCGACCGGCACGACGCGGGCAACCGGGCAGGTGGTCCTGCTCGACTCGGTCCGCGTGGTCTACGGCAGCGGGCCGGGCGCGGTGACCGCTCTTGACGGCGTGACCCTCGGATTCGGCCGGGGGACCTTCACGGCCGTGATGGGACCGTCGGGCTCCGGCAAGTCCACGCTGCTGCACTGCGCCGCCGGGCTCGATCGTCCGGCGGCCGGGACCGTGCTCATCGACGGCACCGACCTCGGCCGGCTGGACGAGAAGGCGCTCACCCTGCTGCGCCGGGACAGGGTCGGTTTCGTCTTCCAGGACTACAACCTGGTCGACGCGCTCACCGCCGAGGAGAACGTGGCGCTGCCCCTGCGCCTGGCCGGCCGCCGACCCGCCGCCGCCTCGGTGCGCGACGCGCTGGGTGAGGTCGGCCTGGCCCACCGGGCCGGGCATCGGCCCGCCGAGCTGTCCGGCGGCGAGCGGCAGCGGGTCGCGATCGCCCGCATGCTGATCGCCCGGTCGGAGGGAACCGAGCCCGCCGTGCTCTTCGCCGACGAGCCGACCGGCGCGCTCGACAGCGCCGCGTCCCGCACGGTCATGGAGCTCCTGCGCGGGCTCGTGGACACCCGCGGGCAGACCGTCGTGATGGTCACCCACGACCCCGCCGCCGCGGCGTACGCGGACCGGGTGGTGCTGCTGGCGGACGGCAGGATCGACGGGGAGCTGGACCGGTCGAGCGCCGCCGAGATCGCCGCGCGCATGACCCTGCTGGAGGAAGCGTCGTGAATTTCGCCCTGCTGCGCTCCCTGCTCCGTGGCCGGTGGACCGGGCTCGTGGGCAGTTTCGTCGCGCTCTGCCTCGGCACCGTGATCCTCTCCGCGACCACGCTGCTGCTGGCCTCCGCCGGCCCGCGCGTGCCCGAGCGGTACGCCGCCGCCCCCCTGCTCGTACGCGTCCCCGGCACGCCCGGCGAGGAGAACGGCTTCGGGGAGAACCGGCCCTGGTCCCCCGAGACCGCCGGGTCGCTGGTCCGCGCGCTGACGTCCGTGCCCGGCGTCGCGGCGGCCGTGCCCGACCGTGCCTTCTACGCCCAGGCCGTCGTCGGCGGCAGGCCGGCGGGCGCGCACGAGGCCCGGAGCTGGAGCGTCGCCGCGCTGGCGCCGTACCGGCTGGTGGCCGGCCGGGCGCCGGTGAGCGCCGGGGAGGTGGTGCTCGACCGCGCGCTCGGGCTCGTGCCGGGCTCGCCCGTCACGCTGCTGACGGCGCGCGGACCGGCGCCGTACACGGTCACCGGCCTCACCGACGGCCCCGGGCCGTACGTGTCGGACGGCGAGGCCGGGCGGCTTGGGGGCGGTGTCAGGGTCGTCGGGCTGCTCATCCGGCCGGGGGCCGATCTCGCCGCGGTACGGGCCGCCGTGTCGCGTGCCGTACGCGGGGTGGCCGGCGAGTCCGGGGAGGTGCTCGCGGGACCGGACCGGGCGGCGGCCGAATCCGCCGCCGACGCCCGGACCCGCTGGATCGGCATGCAGGTGCTGACCGCGATGGCACTGCTCGGCGGTTTCGTGTCCGTGTTCCTGGTGGCCTCCACCTTCGCGTTCCGGGTGCACCAGCGGCGTCGTGAGTTCGGTCTGCTGCGGGCGGCCGGCGCGACCCCGCGTCAGATCCGCCTGATCGTGTACGGCGAGGCGCTCGCCGTCGGCGTGGCCGCGGCCACGGCCGGGACCCTGCTGGGGGCCGCCGTCGCGCCCGCGGTGGGCGAGGCGCTCGTCGCGGCGGGCGTCGAGCCCTCCTCGTTCGGCGTGCGGTTCACGCCGTGGCCGCCCGCGGGGGCGGTCGCGGCCGGGATCGCGGCGGCCCTGCTCGGCGCGTGGTCGGCGGCACGCCGGGCCGCCCGGGTCCGTCCCCTGGAGGCGCTGCGCGAGCACGCGGCGGGCGGCGGGCCGATGACGCGGACGCGGTGGATCGCGGGGACGGTGGCCGTGGCCGGGGGCCTGGCCATGGCGGTGGCGAGCGGTTCGGCCCGGGAGGACGCGCTGGTGAACGACGTCCTGCTCGCCGCGATGGCGCTGATCGCCGGGCTCACGTTGCTCGCGCCGGTCGTCCTCCCGCCGCTCGTGCGGGCCCTCGCGTGGCCGATGGCCAGGTCGGCGGTGGGCATGCTGGCGGGGCGCGGCGCGGCGACGGCCGTGCGGCGCACCGCCGCCACCGCGGCCCCGGTGCTGCTCACGGTCGGCTTCGCCGTGCTCGTCACCGGCATGGTGCGCACGACCGCCGCGGCGTACACCGTGGAGGGGGCCGCGGGCGGCGGCGCGACGGCGGTGCTGGTGCCCGACGCCGCCCCGGGCCTGCCGGACGCGGCGCTGCGGGCGGCCTCGGCCGCCACGGCCCCGCTTCCCGCCACCGTGTGGGGCGACAGGCCGTTCGCCGCGCTCGGCGGCGCCGGCCTCGGCGATCTCGGCGGTCTCGACGGTCGCGCCGGCCTCGGCGATCTCGGCGGTCTCGACGGTCTCGACGACGACGCGATGGCGGTCGCCGGGTGGATCGCGCGGGATCACGGCTGGCGGACGGGAGACCGCGTGCCGATCACCTTCGAGGACGGCCGGACCGTGCGCCTGCGGGTCGCGGCGGTCCTGGCCGAAGCTCCGGCGGAGGTGCTGGTCTCCCGGGACACGCTCCGCGCCCACGACCCGTCGGCGCTGACCTCCGAGGCGTACGTGTCCGGGCCGCCCGGACGCGCCTTCCCCGGCCTGGGGGCGAAGACGGTGAGCGTGGCCGACCGCGTGGCCGGCGAGCAGGCGGAGGAGGACCGGCTCGTCTGGCTGTTCACGCTCCTGCTGGTCGGGGTCTCGGCCGGCTACGCCGGTCTCGCGATCGTCAACGCGCAGGTCATGGCGGCGTCGGCGCGGGTCCGCGACGTCGTGGTCCTGCGCCTGACCGGCGCGACACGGCGGCAGGCGATCGCGGCGACCGCCGCCGAGGCGGCTCTCGTCACGGGAACGGGCACCGTGCTCGGCTTCGCGGTGGCCGTCCCCGCACTGCTGGGAATGCGCGCCGGGCTGGCGGAGATGGCCGGAGGCGCCGTCCCTCTGGTCGTTCCCTGGCCGACCGTGGCGGCGATCGTCGCCCTATGTCTCGTCTTGGCGACCACTTCCAGCACGATTTTCACATTCAACACTTCTGCCGCAAAACGTAAAAGACAGACAGAAGCGGATCAAGGGCCGTTTACCAGGGCAGACGCGTGATCAGGCAAAGGAACCGTCAACCCTTCACCGGGAAATCGCAAGGGTTGTGATCCAAAGCGTCCGGGCGACCCTGATTCCGGACATCTCTTATTAACCTTTTTTTCCTGAGCATTGCATTACGGACGACAAGGGAGGGTTCATGGCGGGCGGGCGCATGCCCAACTTTTTACGCCCGCGCTCGATCCAGGCGCGGACCGCCGCGATGAGCGCGATCGTCTCCCTGGTCGTCCTGACGGTGATCGGGACCGGTGTGGACATCGCCATCAGGAACCGGATCCACAGTCACCTCTTCATGGACACGCAGCGGGTGGCCACCGACTGGATCGCCTCGATGGGCCCCAACGGCATCCCCGCGCCGCCGGCGACGCACGGCGATCTCGTCCAGCTCGTCGACTCCGGCAACCGCGTGATCACCGCCAGCCGGGCGGCGAGCGGCAGGCCCCCGCTGACCTCCCCCTTCCCCACGGGGGAGGACCGCCTGCAGTACCGCATCGAGTGCCCGGACAAGGGGCGGTGCGTCGCGCTCACCGCCGTACGGGTTCTGCCGGTGCAGTCCCGGCTGTTCTGGAACGGCGAGCCGCACGCCGTGTACGCGGGCAGGACCGAGCCCGGCCTCCTGGCCACGCGGCGGCTGGAACTGTTCACCGCGATCGGAGTGCTGTTGATGACCGCCGGATGGACCTGGGCGAGCTGGCGTGCCGCGGGGCGCACGCTGCGTCCGGTCAGAGAGATTCGCGAGAGGGTGACGGAAATCAGCGTTCGCGACCTGAGCCTGCGGGTCCCCCAGCCACCCGGGCGTGACGAGATCGCCGAGCTCGCCCGGGCCTCCAACAACTTCCTCGAACGCCTCGACACCTCCGTGCGCCAGCAGCGACACTTCGCCTCGATGGTCTCCCATGAGCTGCGCACCCCGCTCGCCGGGCTGCGCACGCAACTGGAGGAGGCCCTGCTCTACCGCGAGGAGACCGATCCGTACGAGACGATCCGGACGGCGGTGCGCACCACCGAGCGGTGCCAGGCGATCATCGACGAGATGCTCACGGTCGCCCGCGTGCGCACGGCCGCGGCCACCGAACCCCAGCCGGTCGACCTCGGGGCGCTCGCGCGGGAGGAGGCCGCCGCCCGCACCGACGGCGTGCCCGTGCGGACCGAGGTCAAGGACGAGGTGACCGTGCTCGGCAACCGGGTCCAGCTGTGCGGCGTGCTGACCAACCTGCTGGTCAACGCGCAGCGGCACGCGTACAGCGAGGTGGCGGTCACGGTCGAGCGGGCCGGCGACGAGGCGGTCGTCACCGTGCTCGACGACGGCGACGGCATCGCGCCAGAGGACCGCGAGCGGGTCTTCGAGCCGTTCGTCCGTCTGAAGGACGGGCGCCGCCGCGACCCGAAAGGCACCGGGCTGGGCCTCGCCCTGTGCCGCGTCACGGCGGACGCCCATCGCGGGACGCTCCGGGTCGAGGACTCCCCGCGCGGCGCCCGCTTCGTCCTGCGCCTGCCACTGCCCGCAGGCTCCTGACCCCACCACCCAACTGCCGTGATCTTGCAGTTTGTCGCACGGACCACCCTCGACCAGGCCTTTCACCCTTCGTGATCATGCAATTCCACCGGCATCTGGCCACCGACCAGGCGTAACCCCGATCGTGATCATGCACTGCGCACCGCGGCCGGCCATGTGATCGAACTGCGTGATCACGAACGGCGATCGCCCAGGTCAGTGTGCAAGTCCAGCGATTTTTGCATGATCACGAAGGGCGTCGGCGCAGGTCACGCAGGATGCCTGCGACAAACTACAAGATCACGCGATGGAGCGGGGGGGTGGGACGGCGGCGAGGGTCAGCGCGAAGTCGCCGGCGCTGTCGGTGTACCAGCGGCAGACCGCGAAACCCGCTCGGGACAGCTCGTCGAGCACTCCCTCCCGGCGGAACTTGGCGCTGATCTCGGTGCGCATCTCCTCGCCCTCGGCGAAGGCGACCGTGAGGCCGAGCGCCCTGATCGGGACCTCCATCGGCCGGGTGGCCCGCAGCCGCATCTCGATCCAGTCGTTGTCCTCGTCCCACAGCGCCACGTGCTCGAACGCCTCCGGCTCGAAGCCGGCGTCCAGCTTCCGGTTGAGCACGTGCAGCACGTTGCGGTTGAAGGCGGCCGTCACTCCCTGCGCGTCGTCGTACGCCCTGACCAGGCGGACGGGGTCCTTCACCAGGTCGGTGCCGAGCAGCAGGGTGTCGCCCGGCCGCAGCGTGGCCCGCAGTTCCTTGAGGAACACCTCCCTCGCGGCGGGCGGCAGGTTGCCGATCGTGCCGCCGAGGAAGGCCACCAGCCGCCTCCCCGCCCTGGGCAGCAGCCCCAGGTGCTGCTCGAAGTCGGCGCGCACCGGCCGCACGTCCAGACCCGGATACCGTACGGCGAGCCGCTCGGCCGCGGCCGCCAGCGTGACGGCGTCGACGTCGACCGGCGTGTAGGCCCGCAGCGCCCCGGCGTTGGCCAGCGCGTCGAGCAGGAGCACGGTCTTCTCGCTGGTGCCCGAGCCCAGCTCGACGAGCGTGTCGGCGCGGCTGAGGCCCGCGACGTCGACGGCGCGGCGGCGCAGGATCTCCAGCTCGCGCCGGGTGGGGTAGTACTCCGCCAGCCGGGTGATCCGGGAGAACAGCTCGCTGCCCGCCTCGTCGTAGAACCACTTGGGGGGCAGCCACTTGGGTGACGAGGTGAGCCCGGCGCGTACGTCGTTCTCCAGGGCCTGGCGCAGGTAGTCGCCGCCGAGATGATCGGTAACCATGATCGCCTCTCAATCGATGGGTGTCACCGAGACGCCGTCGGGGGACGCGAGCAGCAGGCTCCGGTCGGGCACGGCCCGCCAGCCCGGCCGGTCGTCCAGCGGTTCGCTGGCGACGAGCACCCCCCGCTCCAGGTGCGTGAACAACGTGTCGCCCCACGCGACGGCGGCCAGGTGCGAGCCTCCCGTGACGAGCAGGTTGAGCCGGGCCTCGCCGTCGCCCTCGGCCGCCGCGCGGACGACCTCGGCCAGGACGCCGGCGAGCGGCAGGCCGTCCCGCAACCGGGCGAACACGGCCGCGGCCAGCCACGCCGAGTCGCACGCGCTCTCCGCGTCGGCCGCGAGGGGCCTGACGGCCTCGCGCCTGACCCGGCCGTTGTGGCTGAGCAGCCAGGGCCCGTCGGCGAACGGCGCGGTGGCGCTCTCCTCGATCGGCATGCCGGCCGTGGCCGACCTGACCGCCGCGATGAGGCAGGACGACCGTGCCACGGCGGCGAGGCCGGGCATGTTGGCGTCCCCCCAGATGGGCACCGTACGCCGGTACCGGACGGGCCGCGGGCCGTCGTACCAGCCGAAGCCGAACCCGTCGGCGTTCACCGTCCCGTACTTCTGCATGCGCGGCGCGTACGACTGGCGCAGCAGCCCGTGCTCGGGGTCGCTGATCAACGAGGCCAGGGACCGCTCCGGGCCCAGCCACGCGGCGTGGCGGCACATCCCCTCAGTCCTCCGAGCGGGCGCAGCGGAACCCGGCGAAGATCTGCCGCCGGATCGGGTAGTCCCAGTTGCGGAAGGTCGTGCGCACGGCGGAGGGGTGGGTGGCCCACGACCCGCCGCGCAGCACCCGGTAGGTCTCCCCGAAGAAGACCTTGCTGTATTCCTCGTAGGGGAAGCAGCGGTAGCCGGGATAGGGCTGGAACCAGGAGTCCGTCCACTCCCACACGTCTCCCATGAGCTGCTCCACCCCGTAGGGGCTCGCGCCGTCCGGGAAGGCCCCGGCGGGCGCGGGCCGGGCGGCGCGGTGGCCGAGGTTGGCCCAGCGCCCGAGGTGGCCGGGGTCGGCCTCGCCCCAGGGGTACCTGCGACCCCCGCACGCCTTCTCCCACTCGGCCTCGGTCGGCAGGCGCTTGCCCGCCCACCGGGCGTACGCGTCGGCCTCGTACCACGAGACGTGCTGCACCGGCTCGTCCGGCGGCACGGGCTCCTCCCGGCCGAAGCGGATCCGCCACCAGGTGTCCCCGTCCCTGGTCCAGAACAACGGGGCCTCCACGCCGGTCCGCTCGGCCCACTCCCAGCCCTGCGGCAGCCACCAGCGCGGATCGCGGTAGCCGCCGTCCTCGACGAACTCCATGTACGCCCCGTTCGTGACGGGATGGCGGTCGATCCAGTAGCCCGGCAGGTAGATCCGGTGGGCCGGCCGCTCGTTGTCGTACGCCCAGGCCACGGTGTCGGTGCCCATCGTGAAGACCCCGGCGGGGATGTGCACCTCCGGCTCACCGGCGGGCCGGCCCGGCGGCAGTTCCCCGTCGCGGACCAGGCCGGGCCGCCGGGACAGCTGGAGCGTGGCGAGCATCGTCTCGTCGTGCTGGTGCTCGTGCTGCAGCACCAGCCCGAAGACGTAGCCGCCGGACCGCAGCGGGGCGGGATCGGTCAGGTCCACCAGGTCGAGGACGTCGAGCACCCGGCCGCGTACGCCGGAGATGTACTTCCTGGCCTCCGCCGGGCCGAGCAGCGGCAGCGAGGGCCGGTCCTTGCGGGGGTACTTGAACGCGTCGTAGAGGTGGTCGATCTCCGGGCGCAGCGGCTCGATGCCGCCCACCTCCCGCAGCACCCACAGCTCCTCGTAGTTCCCGACGTGCGCGAGGTCCCAGACCAGCGGCGACATCAGGGGCGAGTGCTGGCGCACGAGCATGTCGTCGTCGGTGTCGGTGTAGGCGAGCGACCGCTCGCGTACGGCCTCGAGCTCGGCCGCGATCCGCTCCTTCAGGCCGGTCGGGCCGGCGTTGCCCAGGACGGCGTCGAGATCGGTCACGCGTACATCTCCTCCATCTGGTCGGCGGCCGGCGATCGGCCGGATTCGATGTGCCGGGAGGCGAACGCACGGACCCGGGCGACCAGCCGGGGCCCGGCCCCGAGGCGGGGCAGGGCCTCGGCGGCGGCGCGGAAGCAGGCGGAGGCGGACCGGCGCAGCTCGGGGTCGGCGAGACCGAGCCGGGCGGCGTCCGCCCACCGGTGCGCGACCGGCCGGGCCGCTTCGAGCGCGGCGCCGGCGGCCCTGTCGTCGGTGACGAGCGCGTGGACGACGGCCACGCACACGGGCCACTCGGCGGCCCCCTGCGCGTCGAGGTAGCGCACCTCCAGCCAGCCCCGGGGGCGCACGGGCGGAAAGAGCGTGGTGGCGTGGTAGGCGAGGTCGTCCTCGCCGGGGGGACGCCCGGCCACGCGGGCGAAGTCCCGGAACGCCGAGCCGTCGAGGACCGGCACGAAGCCGCCGGCTCCCCGGATCAGCATGAGCCGGGCGTCGAGGAGGTAACGCGCCCAGTCGTCCGCCGGATCGCCTCCGCGCGCGACCGGCGCGGTCCTGCTCGGGTCGAGCCTGCCCCACACGGCCTGGCGGCCCGAGGCCCATCCGCCCGCGGGCGAGTTGGCGAAGGCCGCCACCAGCACCGGGCCGAGCGCGTGCGCGCGTTCCCAGCGGACCCGGGGATCGTCGCCGAAGTCCAGGTTGATCTGGACGGACGCGGTCGAGCACATCATCGTGAGGCCGTGCGGGCGGCCGAGGAAGGCGGCCATCGCCTCGTACCGGGGCTCTCGTAACTGGCGCAGGGGCGGACGGAGCGTGTCCAGGCCCCGGCCGCCCAGTCGCAGCCCGGCCCGGGCGAGCGCGAGCCGTACGGCGCCGACGTCGGCGGTGAGCTTCGCGATCGCGACGGGCAGGACGTCCGGCGGGGCGGACAGTTCGAGCTGCCCGCCCGGTTCGAACGTCACCCGGCTGCCGCCGGGGAGCGTGGGGAGCGCGTCCGCGATCCTGGCGACGGGGACGTGGAGCACGGGGTCCTCGGCGTCGAAAACCAGGAACTCCAGCTCGACGCCCAGCCGGTCGGAGGTGACTCCGCGAAAGCAGTCCCGGGCGTAGTTCTGCACGTCGGTCATTCGCCCCCCAACGGGCCGAGGTTTGCCGACTCGGTGGTGCCGAGTCAACTTTCCCCGTAATCACCTCTTTCAACCAGAAACCCACTGAAACAGGGCGTTCACCCAGGTCACGCGGCGGTGGCCCAGTCCTCGTCGCGCATCCGGATCATCGCGACGCCGACGATGCCGAAGACCACGAGCAGGATGACGGGGCCGCCGAGGCCCAGCACGAGGTTCCACGCGCTCGCGCCGAACAGCCAGACGAGGATGCCGGCGAGCACGCCGGCCGGGAACCACCATCCGGCCCGGCCTCCCCAGGCGTACGCGACGGCCACGAGCACGAGGCCGAGGAACGATCCGATCATCCCGGGCATCTGCCAGGCGATGGTCATCGCGGGCTGCGCCGCGTCCTGCATGAGCTTCTCCGCCTGGTCGACCGGCAACATCCGGAACGCCACGATGTCGAAGAAGTCCGAGATCATCAGCGCCGAGAAGTTGATGAGGCCGAGGACCGCGACCACGCCCGCGATGTTGGCGAGCACCACGCCCCTCCCGCGTACGAGGTGGACGAGGCCGATCACCCCGGGGACCCACAGGATCCACGCGTAGTGGAGGAGCGTCGCGCTGACGCCCACGGCGCCCGGGTTGTTCGCGTATGCGAGGGGGTCCTCGACCCCGGGCTCGGACGGGTCGGCGGCCATGCCGAGGAGCAGGCAGAGCGGGGCGAGGATGAGGCTCGTGCCCGCCGCGACGCGGCGGAAGGTGTTCGCGTTGGCAATCATGCGGAGGACCGTACGGATCGCCCCCCGTGCTGTCGTCAAAGCACGTTTTGACGACATGTCCGCCTACAGGCGGATTCGTGGAGCCGGATTAGTGGAACGGTGCATTCCGGACGACCGTTACCCTCTGCGTCATGCTGCACCGCCGTCCCCCCACGCTCGTCGATTGGCTCGTCGCGGTGGCCGTGGGCCTGTTCGCGATCGCCGAGGAGATCGGCGGGCGCTCCATGGGCCCCTCCCGCGAGGATCTCCCCGTCTGGATCGCCGCCGGGGCCGTCACCGCCGCCGGCGTGCTGTTCCGGCGCCGCGTCCCCTTCGCGATCCTGTGCGTCTACTCCGCCGTCAACGTCCTGCTGTTCGTCCTCGCCCCCCAGATGGCGGCGGCCTGGCAGTTCTACACCGAGCTCGTGCTGCTGTTCACCCTGCTGTCGGAGGTACGGCCGGGCAGTGTGAAGGCCGTGACCGGCATGGTCGCGGGCGGCGCGTACGTCGTCTCCATGCTGGCGGCCTCGTCTCCCCCGGCCGGGCCGGGCGACGTCGCCGTGGCGGTGGTGATGTCCGCGATCGCGGCCGGAGCCGGCCTGGCCGTGCGGCGGCACCGCGTGATCGCCGCGCAGGCCGCCGAGCGCGGCGAGCTGCTGGCCCGCGAGGCGGTGTCGGAGGAGCGCGCCCGCATCGCCCGCGAACTGCACGACATCGTCGCCCACAGCGTCAGCGTGATGACCATGCAGACCGGCGGCGTACGGCTCATGCTGCGCGAGGACCAGGAACGCGAGCGGCAGGTGCTCGCGTCGGTCGAGGAGACGGGCCGCGGCGCGGTGGACGAGCTGCGCCGGATGCTCGGCCTGCTGCGCGGGCCGCAGGCGGACGCGGGTCCCCAGGCCGGCCTCGACCGGCTGGACGACCTGCTCGACCAGGTCAGGGCGGCGGGGCTCGAGGTGGCCCTGGAAGTGCGGGGTGACCCGGTGCCGCTGCCCGCCGGTCTCGACCTCTCGGCCTACCGCATCGTGCAGGAGGCGCTGACCAACGCGCTCAAGCACGCCGGCCCGACCCGGGCGGTGGTCACGGTGGACTACCGCCCCGGGGAGCTGCACCTGGAGGTCGTCGACCACGGCCCGCGCCGGGGCAGGACGCGGGCGCGCGGCCCCAGGCAGCAAAGCGGGCCGGAGGGCGGGCACGGGCTGATCGGCATGCGGGAACGGGCCGCGCTCTTCCACGGCACGCTCACCGCGGGACCGCTCGCCTCGGGCGGCTTCGGCGTCCGGGCGGTGCTGCCCCTGTGAGCCGGATCGGCATTCTCATCGCCGACGACCAGGCGATGATCCGGGCCGGGCTGCGCCTGGTCATCGGCACCCAGCCGGATCTCGCCGTGCTGGACGAGGCGTCCGACGGCGAACGCGCCGTGGAGCTGGCCCGGAGCCTGCGGCCCGACGTCGTGCTCCTCGACATCGCGATGCCACGCCTCGACGGCCTGGAGGCGGCCCGGCGGATCCTGTCCGCGCCCGAGCCGCCGCGTGTGATCATGCTGACGACCTACGACACCGACGAGAACCTCGACCACGCCCTGCACGCCGGGGTCAGCGGCTTCCTGCTCAAGGTCTCGCCGCCCGAGCACCTGTTCGCGGCGATCCGCAGCGCCGCCCGCGGCGAACTGCTGCTCGACCCCGCCGTCACGGGCAGGGTCGTGGACGCCTACCGCCGCACGCAACCCGTTACGCCACCGCCGGAGACCGGGCTGACGCCGCGGGAGGAGCAGGTGCTGCGCCTGGTCGCGCAGGGGCTGTCGAACGGCGAGATCGCGGGCACGCTGTCGATCAGCGAGGCGACGGTGAGCACGCACATGAACCGCCTGCTGGCCAAGCTCGGCCTGCGCGACCGTGCCCAGGCCGTCCGGTACGCCTACGAGTCGGGTGTCGTCCGCCCAGGAGACCCCTCCCCGTGAGCCGGTAGCGTAGGTGCACATGACAGCTATCGACTCCACCACCTCGGGTGCGTACGGGATCGGCCTCGCCACGATCGCCGCGGACGGCACCGTGCTGGACACCTGGTTCCCCTTCCCGGCGCTGGGCGAGCCCCCGGCCGTGGGCACCGAGCCGATCGCGGGCGAGGACCTCGGCGAGGGCATGGCGGACCTGGTCGGCCCCGACCCCGCCCGGGGCGTCGAGGTCGTGGCCGTGCGCACCGGCATCGCCGACCTGTCGGCCCCGCCGGCCGACGCGCACGACGTGTACCTGCGCCTGCACCTGCTGTCCCACCGTCTGGTCCGGCCCCGTTCGATCAACCTCGACGGGATCTTCGGGCTGCTCGCCAACGTGGTGTGGACCAACCACGGCCCGTGCAAGGTTGAGGGCTTCGAGGAGGTGCGGCTGCGCCTGCGGGCCCGGGGCCCGGTGACCGTCTACGGCGTGGACAAGTTCCCCCGGATGGTCGACTACGTGCTGCCCTCCGGCGTGCGGGTCGCCGACGCCGACCGCGTACGGCTCGGCGCCCACCTGGCGAGCGGCACCACCGTCATGCACGAGGGCTTCGTCAACTACAACGCCGGCACGCTCGGCGCCTCGATGGTGGAGGGCCGCATCTCCGCCGGGGTCGTCGTGGGCGACGGGTCCGACGTCGGCGGCGGTGCCTCGATCATGGGCACGCTGTCCGGCGGCGGCAAGGAGGTCATCTCGATCGGCGAGCGCTGCCTGCTCGGGGCCAACGCCGGCGTGGGCATCTCGCTGGGCGACGACTGCGTGGTGGAGGCCGGGCTGTACGTCACGGCGGGCACCAAGGTCACGCTGCCGGACGGGACGGTCGTCAAGGCCAGGGAGCTGTCGGGCAAGTCGGGTCTGCTGCTGCGCCGCAACTCGACGACCGGCGCGGTCGAGGCGGTGTCCCGCGACAGCAGGGGCATCGAGCTCAACGCGGCGCTACACGCCAACGACTAGGGATACCGAGACCCTGAATTGACCCTGAGTCTGCCCTGAACTTGGCCTTCGGCCCTGTAACCGGCGGGATGACGGCCCGTACGGTGAAGGCATGGGACGCATTCTCCTCATCGCCGCAGCCGTCATCGTCGGGTTCTTCCTTCTCGGTTCCGTCATCGGGCTCATCTTCGGTGCGCTCAAGTGGGTTCTGATCATCGGCGCGATCGCGCTGATCGTGTCGGTCGTGCTCAAGCTCACCCGGAGCAGCAGGTCCGGCCACTACAGCTGACCGGTCTCGTGGCCGTACGGAAAAAGGGGCGGGCCCCGCCGCGGATGCGGCGGGGCCCGCTGTCACTCGCGCCTCGTGTTACGAGAGGGGCGGGTAGGCGTTCTGCATGAGCTGCTGGAACTGGGCGGAGAACCAGTGGCCCGAAACCGGGGCGCCGGCGAGAGCACCGGACGGGTTGTTGCCGTTCAGGTTGTTACCGCCGTAGGTCGGGTCGCACATCCGGTCGAAGCCCTTGCCCTCGTCGTTCGGGATCTGAGAGCTGGAGCCGTCGGACTCACCCGGAGGCTTGATCCAGACGTAGGCGTCGAAACCGGGGGCGGGGTTCGCCTTGGGCCGCTCACCCATACCGGCGCCGGACTGGTTGCACCAGTTGCCGGCGTGGATCCGGCGGTCGACGCGCGACTCGTTGACGAAGGTGTTCACGTTGGTGGACGTGCTCGCCTTGGTCGGGCGGGCCGAGCCACCCCAGCCGTTGCGGGAGGTGTCGACCAGCATGCCGATGGTGTTCGGGAAGCCCTTCGCCACCAGCGCGTTGCGGAGAGCGGTCGCGAAGGACGACTCGTCCACGTACCAGTTCCAGTCGACCCACGTCGACTGACGCACCGACTGGCCGTTCACCGAGGTGTTGATGTTGAAGTACGGCTCGGTCAGCGCGGCGAAGTTGGCGGTGTTCACGATGAAACCGTCGATGCTGTTCACGCCGGCGGTGGTGCCGGTGGCGACCTGGTGGAAGAGGTTCACCATCGGCTGGAAGTTGTTGTCCCAGCCGAGCCAGGCGTGGTGAGCCGCGTCCACGTAGGTGTACACGTTGCTGATCGCGTGCAGCTTGTTCAGCGCGTACTGCACGCCCTGGACGTAGGCGCCCGAGGACTGGGCCTCCTGGCACGCCTGGAAGTTGCTGACGTTGGTGATCAGGTTCGGCAGCGAGTCGGGCTCGATGACCGTCACGATGCGGAGGTTCGAGTACTTCGAGTCCGCCATGATCCCGGCGATCACGTCGATGTACTCGCTCTTGTACCGCGCGAGGCCGTTCTCCGCGATCTTCAGCTCACCGTTGGAGGCGAGCGCCGAGCAGTCGCGGTTCGGCAGGTCGTAGATGACGACCTGGATCGTGAGAGGCGTGTTGCCGTTGGCCGCGTCCTGCTTGACCGCCTCATCGAGGTGCTCACGCAGGCCCTTGCTGTTGTTGCCGGCCGAGCCGGAGGTGATCGCGGCGATGCGGTCCAGCCAGACGGCCGTGGAGATGTTGGCGACCCGCGAGCCGCCCGGCTCGGACTTCGCGCTGGCCGACCAGTCCGGGTTCACGTAGCCGTCCGCGCCCGCGTACGGGTTGTCCACGTGCACCCCGGGCGGCGGCGGCGAGACCGGCGGAGTCGGCGACGCCGGCGCGGAGGGCGACACCACCGGAGACGGGGAGACCGGCGGGGTCGGCGACGCCGGCGCGGAGGGGGAGACCGGGGCGGAGGGGGAGACCGGCGGGGTCGGCGACTGCTGGGTGCCGTTGCAGCTGACGCCGTTGATCTTGAAGTCGGTCGGCGTCGGGTTGCTGCCGCTCCAGGTGCCGTTGAAGCCGATGCTCGTCGAGCCGCCGCTGGACAGCTGCTTGTTCCAGTCCATCGGGGTCACCGTCACGGTGCTGCCCGACTGGCTCCAGTTGCCCGACCAGCCCTGGCCGACCTTCTGGCCGCTGTTGGGGAAGGTGAAGGTGAGCGTCCATCCGTTGAGCGCGTCGCCCAGGTTCTGGATGCTCAGGTTGGCGGACATGCCGCCCTGCCACTGGCTGGCGGTGTAGTTGACCTTGCAGGCGACCGCGGCACTCGCCGATGTGGCGGTGGCGACGGCCGCCGTGGCGCCGAGGGCGAGCACGGCCGCCGCGACCAGGCCGCGGCGCACCGTGGAGCCCACGGCTCCCGGTCGGGGGGTGGATCTCATTGGGAAGGTCCTCCTGGCGATGATTGCTGCGCTTGGGAGCGCTCCCACGAACCATAGGCACCACCTCCGGCGCCGTACAGGGACCCGTCAAGGGCGGCCCGGCGGCAAGGTCGCGACCTGATGCGCGCCCCGCGTCCGAGCAGGGATTCCGTCATGGTGTTACGTCTGAAGTCACTTGCGTGTTTCGTGAAAGTTTCACCATTTCGCAGGTGAAACGCATGGCCAGAGGGCCGATGCGAGCCGGCGAGGCCCGACGGGTAGCATCCGTGAGTCACACATATCGCGAATGGGGAACGTCATGACCGTCAAAGTGACCGTCACCGGCGCGGCCGGCCAGATCGGTTACGCGCTGCTCTTCCGCATCGCCTCGGGCCAGCTCCTCGGGGCTGACACCCCGGTGAAGCTCAGCCTTCTGGAGATCCCGCAGGCCGTGAAGTCGGCCGAGGGCACCGCGATGGAGCTCGACGACTGCGCGTTCCCGCTGCTGCGCGGCATCGAGATCTCCGACGACCCGGCCAAGGCCTTCGACGGCGCCAACGTCGCGCTGCTCGTCGGCGCCCGCCCGCGCACGAAGGGCATGGAGCGCGGCGACCTCCTCGAGGCCAACGGCGGCATCTTCGGCCCGCAGGGCAAGGCCATCAACGACCACGCCGCCGACGACATCCGCGTTCTGGTCGTGGGCAACCCGGCCAACACCAACGCGCTCATCGCGCAGTCCGCGGCTCCCGACGTGCCGGCCGAGCGGTTCACCGCGATGACCCGGCTCGACCACAACCGCGCGCTCTCGCAGCTCGCGGCCAAGCTGAACGTGCCGGTGGCCGAGATCAAGAAGATGACGATCTGGGGCAACCACTCCGCCACGCAGTACCCGGACCTCTTCCACGCCGAGGTCGGCGGCAAGATCGCGGCCGAGCAGGTCGAGCAGGAGTGGCTGCGCGACACCTTCATCCCGACCGTCGCCAAGCGCGGCGCCGCCATCATCGAGGCGCGCGGCGCGTCCTCGGCGGCCTCCGCGGCCAACGCGGCGATCGACCACGTCCACGACTGGGTGAACGGCACGCCCGAGGGCGACTGGACCTCGGCCGCCATCCCCTCCGACGGCTCGTACGGCGTGCCGGAGGGCCTCATCTCCTCCTTCCCGGTGGTGTCCAGGAACGGCCGCTGGGAGATCGTCCAGGGCCTGGAGATCGACGCGTTCTCGCGCGAGCGGATCGACGCCTCGGTCGGCGAGCTGGTCGAGGAGCGGGACGCCGTTCGGGCGCTCGGCCTGATCTGAGAGCTGTCACGCGAGGGGCGGGCCGGCGACCGGCCCGCCCTTCGCGTTTTCCCCGGGTTTCCCGTGCGCTACGGCTCCGTCTGGGCAGTTGACCGGCATGGACGGCATGTACGACGTGGTGGTGCTCGGTCTGGGGCCGGGCGGAGAGGGCGTCGCGGGACGGCTGGCGGAGGCCGGCCTCAGCGTGGCCGGGGTGGAGGCCCGCCTGATCGGGGGCGAATGCGCCTACTGGGGCTGCGTCCCCTCCAAGATGATGGTGCGGGCCGCGGGACTGCTGGCCGAGGCACGCCGGGTGCCCGGCATGGCCGGTTCGGTCCGGGTGTCCCCGAAATGGGCCCCGGTGATCGACCGGATCACCGGCGAGGCCACGGACGGCTGGAGCGACGACGCCAAGGCGGAGCACTTCGAGAGCGCGGGCGTCCACCTCGTCAGGGGCCGCGGCCGGATCACCGGGCCACGTGAGGTGACCGTGGACGGCCGGGTGCTGCGGGCCCGGCGCGGGATCGTCCTGGCCACCGGGACCAGCCCCGACATCCCCCCGATCGACGGCCTGGAGGGCACGCCGTACTGGACGAACCGCAACGCCGTCACCACGCGGCAGGCGCCCGAGTCGCTGATCGTGCTGGGCGGCGGGGCGGTCGGCTGCGAACTCGCCCAGGTGTTCGCCCGGTTCGGCACGCGGGTGTCGGTCGTGGAGGCCGCCGACCGCCTGCTGCCGCAGGCGGAGCCCGAGGCGGGCGTGCTGCTGGCCCGGGTGTTCGCCGGCGAGGGCCTCACGGCGTACACCGGCGTCGGGGCCGCGCGGGTGCGGCACGACGACGCCGGCTTCACCCTGACGCTGGAGGACGGCCGGACCCTCCACGCCACGCGTCTGCTGGTCGCCACCGGCCGCAGGACCGACCTGGCCGCGATCGGCGCGGCGGAGGCCGGCCTCGACGAGAGCGCCCGGTTCGTCGCCGTGGACGATCGGATGCGCGCGGCCGACGGCGTGTGGGCGGTGGGCGACGTGACCGGCCGGGGAGCCTACACGCACGTCGCCGTCTACCAGGGCAGGATCGCGGCCCGCGACATCCTCGGCGAGGGCGGTCCCGCGGCCGACTACCGGGCGGTGCCCCGGGTCACGTTCACCGACCCGGAGGTGGGCTCGGTCGGCCTCACGGAGCGGGAGGCCAGGGAGGCCGGGCTCGACGTACGGGTGGGCTTCGCCCACGTCGACGAGTCGGCCCGCGGCTGGATCCACGGGGCCGGGCACGAGGGCTTCGTCAAGCTGGTGGAGGACGCGCGGCGCGGCGTGCTGGTGGGCGCCACCAGCGCCGGGCCGGCCGGTGGGGAGGTGCTCGGCGCGCTGGTGGTGGCCGTGCAGAACGAGATCCCCACGACGCGGCTGCGGCACATGATGTACACCTATCCGACCTTCCACCGGACCATCGAGGACGCGCTGGAGACGCTCGACGGCCACGTATAGCAACTGAACTGTGACGAACCGGCGAAGCGGGGGGCGGGTCCAATGCATGACCTCTCAGAAAGGAGACAGTCATGCGGCACCCCACCCTGCCTGTCACGCCGGGGCCGATCACACGGGCGCTGATCGGCCTCGCCCTGTCCACGCTCACGATCTCCGCGGCGGCCGTGCCCGCCATGGCCCGCACGACGCCCCCCATGCGGCACTCGGCCCACCACTCGATCCGGTACGCGTCGGTGGACGCGTGCCCGGACAAGAATCTGGGCTCCATACCCTGCCACACCTGGCGGCTGGACCTGCTCGACGGGGGCCGGGTGCCCCTGAAGGACGCGATGGTGTGGCCGCTGAACACCAAGGGCAAGCCGAACAAGGAGAGGCAGGCCCCGCTGTCGGTGAGCGGCGACGGCGAGTCGGTCGCCTACTTCCGCAAGTCCGACCACCGCCTGGTGGTGCGCGAGTTCCACGGCCCGGTGCACGTCATGCCGGAGAAGGCCCTCCCCCGCGGCGTCGCCATGGACGACACCTGGGTGCGGCTCTCCCCGGACGGGGCGCGCCTGGTCCTCGGCTACACCGTGAAGGACGGCACCAGCCGGGCTCGGATCTTCGACGTCGCGGGGGCGAGGGAAACCGGCACGGTCCCGGCGTTCGGCACGTTCAGCGGCTTCAGCGGCGACGGCTCAGCCGTTCTCGTGCAGCAGGACACCGACGAGAACACCACCGGGCTGGCCGTCTACGACACCGGGGGCGAGGAGCTCGCGCGCGTCGTGCCGCCGCAGATCGTGGCGGGGAACGTTCCGTGGGCGCTGTCCGCCGACGACCGCACGGTCGCGTTCGTCAGCGTCGGCGGCGAGAAGGCGCGGCTGCGCTTCTACGACGCGACGACCGACCGGACGACCGGCTCCGTCGGCATCTCCCTGCCGCCGGACGCCTGGATCGAGATGATCGACTGGACCGGCGAGCACGAGGTCACGCTCCATCTCATCCGCTCGGCGAAGGTCGACCGCGTGACCATCCTCAGGGTCGACACCCGGACGGGCAGGACCCGGGTACGTGACGACTACAAGGTCAGGGCCGGCACCTTCAGCTACCAGAGCTGCGGCGGCTGATCCCGCCGCCGCCGACACGGACATGGCCACCAGCGCCGCCACCTCGGAGAAGACGGTCAGGCGCTGGGTGAGCCCGGCGGGCACCGTGCCGGGGTCGAGGTGCAGCATCCGGAAGGCGTACGGCAGGACCACGAGGAGCAGCGAGCCGAGCGCGACGGCGCACAGCACGCGCACCAATCGCGAGCGGGTGGCCCGGGCGACGAGCAGCCCGGCCACCGGCAGGCTGACGAAGGCGACGAAGGCGGCATAGCGGTGGATGCCGCCGGACACCGACAGCGACAGCCCCGGCCGATCGGTCGGGAACCCGGCCACCAGCAGCAGGCAGGCGCCCCACACGCCCACCAGCAGCGCCGCGCGCCGGTCCAGCCGCGACAGCCGTACGGCGAGGACGGCCGAGCCCAGGGCGATCGCCGTCAGCGCGACCGGCAGCAGCCATCCGTGCGGCGCGAAGGCGTACTCGCTGATCATGTCGGTGAGCGGGTCGAGCCCCGCCACCAGATGTAACGCGAACATCGCCGCGGCGCCGATCGCCACCAGCACGTATCCCAAGACCATCCCCATGGCTCTTCACTGTGGCCGCGGGGAGGGCGACGGCCCATCGGAGATCCACCCGAGCCGCCCCTGAGGGAACCCCTAGGAGACGTCGGCGGAATCCGCCGGGGCCGTCTCGGGGGTGGAGGCGCGGAACCAGCGGCAGCCGTACCGGCTCATGGGGAAGCGGGCCCGGCCGTCGTCGGAGATCTCGACCGTGCCGTCCACCAGAAGGTCGGTCAGCACCTTGGACGAGTCGAGCCCGTCCAGCGTGATCTCCACCTCCGTCTCGGTCTCGCCGAGGTTGTGCACGGCCACGACCGTCTCGCCGTCGCAGTCGGCCCGGTGGGCGAACACGGCGGCCGCGCCGGTGTCGAGCACCGTGTACTGGCCCCAGGCGAGCTCCGGGCAGTCGCGGTAGTGCCGGATCAGCCGGGTGATCCAGGACAGCAGCGAGTCGGGGTCGCGCTCCTGCGCGCTGACGTTGACCTTCTCCGGGCCGAAGTCCCCGGTGGGCATGGGAATCCGCACCTTGGAGGGGTCGGCGTCGCTGAAGCCGCCGTTGCGGTGGGGGGTCCACTGCATCGGCGTGCGGACGGCCTGGCGGCCCTCCAACTCCAGGTTCTCCCCCATGCCGATCTCCTCGCCGTAGAAGAGCACCGGGGTGCCCGGCAGGGAGAACAGCAGGCTGTAGACCATCTTGATCCGGTCCATGTCGCCGCCCAGCATCGTGGGCACGCGTCGCCGCAGGCCCCGGCCGAACAGCTGCATGTCCTTGTCGGGGCCGAAGGCCGCGAAGACCTCCTCGCGCTCGGCGTCGTTCAGCTTGTCGAGCGTGAGCTCGTCGTGGTTGCGGACGAACGTCGCCCACTGCGAGTCCTTGGGCGGGGACGGCCGCTCCCGCAGGGCGGCGGCCAGCGGACCGGCGTCCTGGCGGGCCAGCGTCAGGTACGTCCGCTGCATGGTGATGAAGTCGAAGCACATGGTGATCTCGTCGCCGAGATCGTTGCCGAAGTACCGCACCAGGTCGTCGTACGGCAGGTTCACCTCGCCGAGGAGGATGGCGCTGCCGTCGCGGCGGCTGAGGAAGGCCCGCAGGCAGGCGAAGAACTCGTGCGGGTCGGGCAGGTCGTCGCTGTCGGTGACCTGCTCGATGAGGAACGGCACGGCGTCCACCCGGAAGCCCGACAGGCCCAGCTCCATCCAGAAGCCGAGGATCCGGGAGATCTCGTCCTGCACCTCGGGGTTGGCCGTGTTCAGGTCGGGCTGGAACCGGTAGAACCGGTGGAAGTAGTACTGCTCGGTCTTCTCGTCGTACTCCCAGAGGCTGTCCTCCTCGTCGGGGAAGACGATGCCGTTGGGGTCGTCGGGCTCCGGCTTGTCCGACCAGATGTACCAGTCCCGGTAGCGGGAGTCCCGGCTGGAACGCGCGTCCTTGAACCAGGGGTGCTGGTCGGAGGTGTGGTTGACCACGAGATCGGCGATGACCCTGATGCCGCGGTCCCTGGCCACGCGCATGAACTCGACGAAGTCGCCGAGCGTGCCCAGCCGCGGATCGACGCTGTAGAAGTCGGTGATGTCGTAGCCGTCGTCCTTGTCGGGCGTCGGGAAGAACGGCATGAGCCAGATGCACGTCACGCCCATCCGGTCCAGATGGTCGATGCGCTGGATCGCCCCCCTGAAGTCACCGATCCCGTCGCCGTTGCCGTCGGCGAAGGTCTCGATGTCGAGGCAGTACACGACCGCGTTCTTCCACCACAGATCGGAGGTCATGCTCAATCTCATGACCGTTCCCGATGCCCGGTAAAAGAACGGCAAAACATCGGGCCCGCGCCGCCGCAGCGGCGCGGGCCGACGTGGTACCGCAGGCGCGGCCGGTCACGACCGCGATGTCACCATGAGTCACGTCTTAGAGCGGCGTGACCTGTTCGGCCTGCGGTCCCTTGTTGCCCTGAACGGTCACGTAGCTGACCCGCTGGTTCTGGTCCAGCGTCCGGTAACCGTTCGAGGTGATCGCCGAATAATGAACGAACACGTCAGCGGTGCCGTCGTCCGGAGCGATGAAACCGAAGCCCTTTTCGGCGTTGAACCACTTGACAGTGCCTTCAGACAACTGCTTCTCCTTCTTGGAAGCCGCACCATATCCCCAGGTCAGAGATATGAGGCTGCGTAGCGGAATCGTTGCGCGACCGCGTGAGACGCTGGAAGCGCGCGCATATCCGCCGCCGGGATGACCCGGGTGCGCTTTTTACAAACCATGTTTTCAGGAATTGTCCACTGCGACACTCGCAGCCTGTCCGGAGAGTACCCACGATTACCCGGAGCTATGCCGGTGCCGCCATATACCACCGCGCGTGCCCGTCACCGCGCGTGAGCGAGTCGAGCCGCCGGGGCAGCTCCTGCCGGGAGAACGGATCGCCGGAGGCGTTACGGATGTGGATGCCCACGGCGTACATGTCCCGCACCTCCATCAGCGTGCCGTAGCCGGGCCACAGCCGCAGGTCCGAGCCGTACGCGCGGGCGAACTCGTCCACGTCGGCCGTCGACAGGCCGAAGCGGCGCTGCCCGTGGTAGGTGTGCACCAGGTCCCACTCGCGCGGGCCGACGGCCACGCCGTCCCAGTCGCACAGCACCACATGCCCGTCCCGGCACCGCAGCAGGTTGTCGATCCAGGCGTCACCGTGCAGCAGCACCGGCGACCCGGTGTCGAGGTCGCGCCAGCGCCCGGTGAGCTCCTCGATGCGGTCGCTCAGCCACGACCGCTGGCCGGCGGTGAGCACCTCGGCCCGGTGCTCCACCGCGTGCCGCACCTCCGCGAGCGGGTCGGTCAGCGTCCGCAGCCCCACCGGCGGCACCGGCTCCCGATGCAGGCTGCGCAGCACCCGGCCGAGCTGCCGGGTCGTCGGACGGCCGCGGGAGGGGACGTACCGCCAGAAGGTGACCGCCCGGCCGTCGTGCACGATCGGCTGGTCGGCGATCTCGTCGGCCGGCCGCACGGTCGGAAAGCCCCGGTCGGCGAGCCAGCGTGCGACCGCCACGACCACCGGCAGCCGGGTCAGCGCGTCCGGCGCGGTCGCGATCCGCACCACCATCTCCCCGCCGCCCGCGTCCGCGCGCAGCTTGAAGACCGCGTTGCTGCGCAGCCGCAGGAGCTGCGCGCCCCGCGCGTCCGCCCCGATCGTCGCGCAGACCTCGCGCAGGACCCTGAACGCCTCCTCGGCCAGCGGCGCCGGCTCCATCGTCCTCATGGCGGTTTCACGCGTTCTCGGCGGCAGGGGAGTCCGTCGCGGGGAACAGCCCGCTGAGGGCGAGCGTGGGCGTCGACTCCGCCAGCACCCGCCGCAGGCGCCGTACGGCGGGCAACGCGGGGTCGGCGTCCGCCAGCAGGGCCCTGGCCCGCGTGACGACGATCGAGGTGCGGTGCTCGGCGGGGACCTGCCGCAGCGCGTCCGCGGCGATCCGGCAGGCCTCCTCGTGGTCGCCGTTCCTGGCCAGGTGGCTCGCCTGGTCCAGCAGGATCAGCGCCGGGTCGATGGTCTGGAAGCCCGGAGGGAACCCGTCGATGCCCTGCACCTGCTGGGCGTCCCCCAGCTCGATCAGCGTGCCGGTGCGGTAGAACTTCATCCGCTTTTCCGTGAAGACGAAGGCCAGGTCGTCCTGGCTCATTCCGCGCATGCGGGCGAAGATCTGCTCCGCTTCGGCGAGCGCGATCCTGGCGGCCTTGCCGTCCCCCATCCTGGCGAGCGCGCGGGCCTCGGCCGCCGCCGCCAGCGCCGCCGGTGAGCTGGGGGCCGATCCCGCCAGCGTCCGCGCCTCGCGCGCCAGCCGCACGGTCTCGTTCAGGTCGCCGTAGTAGTACAGGAGCATGGTCTGCTGGGCCCGCACCAGCGCCCGCAGCCGCAGGTCGCCGACGTCGTCGGAGGCGGCGCGGGCGGTGCCGTACCACGCGTGGGCCTGGCGGGTGTCGCCCAGCTTCATCAGCGCGTCGGCGGCGAGCAGCGTGAGCATCGTGGTCGCGGTGAGCAGGCGGCGCTGCACCGACAACGGCTGGCGGACGGCGCTCAGCCGGCGCACGTCGGAGATCTCCAGCATGACCCGGCAGAGCATCGGCGTCGGCGGGGTCGTCATGTACTCCCTGCGGTAGCGCAGCACCTGCTCGTCCAGCCGGTCGAGCTGGTCCTCGCTCACCGTGCCCGTGGCCAGCGTGCGGTCGAGGTCGTGGCGCAGGCCCTCGACCTCCGCGAAGAACCGGCCGTTGGGCGTGCCCATCAGCATCGCCTGGTGGAACAGCGCCCTGCGCTCCGGGTCGTCGGGGGCCGGGTCCTCGGCCCGGGCCTGCTCGCCGGCCTGGCCCGGCCCGACCACGACGATCTTCTGTGCGCCCGCGTCCTCGCAGTAGTCGGCGGCCAGGCCGAGCCGTACGGCGTTGGCCCGGTAGAGCCGGGCCAGCAGGTCGATGGTCTGGGGACGCGGACGGGCCCGGTTGTTCTCCCAGGCGTTCAGCAGGTCGATGCTCGCCCGCGGGTGACCGAGGTCCTGCTGCTCACACAGATGCTCCAGCTCCTCGATGGCCTGCCGGGCCGACCAGCCGCGGCCGAGCCGGTGGGCCTTCAGCAGGCTGACGCCGCAGCACCCGTGGATCGCCTGGACGGTCTGCCAGAGCGTCCACTGCCGTACCTGTGCCTGTTCGCGCCAGCGACGCGCGCAAGCGGGTGAGTGCTCTCCGCGGGCCATGTGCACGCCCTCCACTGGTGAAGCGGTCCCCGTTTACGGTTGTTTCCCCACGGTAAACGCGCAGGCACACAACCTCCCGCGACTGTTATGCCTTCGTGTTCGGGAACCCGTGTGTGTTCCACGGAATCCTTGCGAGTTCCCTGGTTATTGCACGATTTCGGGGAATCCACACGATTGCCGGTAGGTCGTGGCGGGTTCACCCTTTCCGGTGATAGGTCCTGACGTTCCCCGGAGGCTGAGGATGACGACGGTAGACCGCAGCGAGGCGATGGACCACCTGGAGCGGCTCGCCGCCCAGCTCGAGGCCCACTCCTTCCAGGTGCGCCTGACGGCGCCGGCGGGCCTCTATCCGCGACTGCGTGTCATCAACCCTATGGAACCCACGATGGCCGAGGACGTGCTGGCGTCCAACGCCAGCGACGGCGAGTGGTGGTACTGGCTGTCGTGGGCCGGCCGGATCGGGCACGCCTCCGACGTGGTCACCGCCGCCGAGCGCATCGCCAGCGTCCTCCACGTCATCCGCCGCTGACGCGGGCCTCCCTTCTGCAGTCTGGTCTGGACAGACTGGACAGGAGCACCGTCATGACCGCCGTGGCGCGGCATGGGGAAGAGGTGGCGGTGGTCATCGACATCGCCGAACATCGCCGCCTCAAAGGAGACATCCCAGACTTCGCCCGCTTCCTCCTCACGGATCCCAACTGGGACGACGAGGTCGAGTTCGACCTGCACGACTGACCCGCTCGACTGACCGGCGCGGCGGGGTCAGGCGAACTTCGACTTCGGGCGGTCCTGGAGGACGCCGTCGACGTACACGTCCACCTTCTCGTCGTAGAAGGCGACCAGTCCGGCGATCTTCTGGGACTCCGCGAGCGGCGTCGGGTAGGACCAGACGAGGTCCCTGCCGGACTCGTCCCCGCCGACCGACCAGTACACCGCGCGGCCCTTGTACGGGCAGTGGGTCACGGTCTCGGACGGGCGCAGCAGGTCGAGCCGCACATCGGTCTTGGGCAGGTAGTAGCGCGGCGGCAGGCCGGTCTCGAACAGGATCCGCGGGCTGCGCGAGTCGGCGACGGTGACGCCGTCCACCTCCACCCGGACGTGGCGCGAGCTGGCCAGGACGTCCACCCGGGTGTACGGGTCGCGGGCGTGGACGAAGACCTCCTCGTCCTCCTCGAACCAGTTGTCCATCGCGTTCCAGTCGAAGCGGACATGGCCCCGGATCTCCTCCAGCGGGGCGTCGTCCCCGTACACGAGGGCCGCGCCGGGCCGGCCGGCCACGTCGTGGACCACCGCGTCTCCCCTGCTGGGCGAGTGCCGCGTCTCTGCGGTCGCCTTCAGTTCCTCCACGCGGACGTCGTCCGCCGGGAAGTAGTACGTCGGGTAGTACGGGACCTCCCAGACCAGCAGGGCCCGGGTGGTGTCGGCCACCGCGCGGCCCTCGGCGTAGACACGCACACGCTTGGCCGTCGTCTCCACCCGGACGCGGCCCCGTTTCGTCGGCTCCATGCCTGCGCCAACCAAGGGGCGGATCGTCCTTATTCCCCCGGCCTCACAATCGCCATTTCCGGGTGTGCGGGCCCGGGTCGGCCCGCGCTATCGACAGCGAGCGAACAGGTCGCTTACCCTCGGCTGGGTGGGTCTTCGCCTTTACGATACGCATCGCCGCGCCGTCCGCGATTTCGTCCCCCGAATTCCCGGAATGGTGTCGATTTATCTCTGCGGCCCCACCGTCGTCGTGCCGCCTCATGTGGGACAGCTCAGATCGCAGGTGAATTTCGACATCCTGCACCGCTGGCTGAAACGCAGCGGATATGAGGTGCTGCTCTGCCGGAACGTCACCGACATCGAGGACAAGATAATTCACAGGTCCGTCGCCGAGGGGGTCCCCTGGTGGCGGATCACCGGTCCCGTCCACCGCGCCTTCGTCCGTACGTACACCGCTCTGGGGTGCCTTCCGCCCAGCGTGGAGCCTCGGGCGACGGGACACATCCCCGAGATGATCGAGATGATCGAGCAGCTCGTCGCGTCCGGGCACGCCTACGAGTCCGACGGCGACGTTTATTTCTCGGTCGGCTCCTACCCGAACTACGGGTCCCTTTCCCGGCAGCAGGCCGAGCGCCTGCGGGCGGCCGAGGAAAACGAGCGGGGAAAGCGGGACCCGCGCGATTTCGCACTGTGGAAGAGCGCGAAACCCGGCGAGCCGGTGTGGAGCTCACCCTGGGGCGAGGGGCGCCCGGGGTGGCACCTGGAATGTTCCGCGATGGCCCGCAGATATCTGGGCACGGAATTCGACATCCACGGCGGCGGCGCCAATCTCATATTTCCGCACCACGAGAACGAGATGGCGCAGTCGCGGGCCGCCGGGGATTCCTTCGCGCGTTTCTGGCTGCACAATGGACCGGTCACGCACCGGGGCGAGAAGATACGCAAACACCCGTGCAACCCGCTGGCCGTCCCGGCCCTGCTCGACCGCGTACGGCCGGTCGAACTCCGCTATTACCTGGCGGCGGCCCATTACCGCTCGCCGATGGAATTCAGCCCGGACGCCATGGACGAGGCGGCGGCGGCCTACCGGCGCGTCGAGAGGTTCGTGCTGCGGGTGGGCTCCGACGCCGCCGCGCCCCTCCCCCCGCAGTTCAGCGAGGCGATGGACAACGACCTGAACGTGCCGCGGGCCCTGACGGCCGTCCACAGAGCGGTGGCCGTGGGCAACGCCGCGCTGACGTCCGGAGATCGCGAACGGGCGGCCGGCGAATGCCGGTCGGTCCGGGCCATGCTGAATGTCCTCGGCCTCGATCCGCTCAGCGATACCTGGCACCGGGAAACGCATCTGCAGGAGGTCGCGGGGGGCGTACTCCGGGTGGTCCGTGATCTCGCCGCGGCCAGCGCCCGGCAGGGAGATCACGAACGCGCGCGGATCATGGAGCAGCACATTGAGATGGCCCTCGCCAAACGACGCCATATCGAGCACCCCGCGCTTATCAGATAGATCTTGGTCGCCCGGCCGGGTACGGCTCCGGCATGCGGTCCCCGACGCGCGGGTGACCGAGGAGCGCACGTTACAAGAACAAGAACTGACGTCCGGAGGATAATTCTGGCCATTTCGTGGGAATCATGACGGCACCAGCTGACGGACACCGCCGAAAGGAGGGCCCCGATGAAGAAGGTGCAGATCGTGCCGCGACCGCGGCCACCGAGAACTCCCGCCCCGATCGACCTGCGCACCCCCTCGGGAAGGGTCCTCCCCTACTAGACCGCCGGTGGCCCGGGTCAGCTCCCGGCCAGTTCGTAGCAGCGGGCGAAGCCCTCCAGCACGGCGGGCCAGGAGCACCGGACCGGCTCGGTCTCCCGGTTGTGCTCGGCGATCGACTGACGCAGGCCGGAGTCCCGGGCCAGCCGTACGACCGAGGCGACGAGGTCGTCGAACGTGCGGCCCAGCAGGCCCTCCTTGCCCGGCCTGACGAAGTCGGCCACGCCGCTCTGCGCCCGCGCGACCACCGGCACGCCGGCCGCGCGAGCCTCCAGCGCGGCCAGGCCGAACGACTCGCGCGGCGCCGGGGCCACGAACACGTCGGCCTCGGCCAGCAAGTCCTTGATCTGCTCCCGGCTGTACCTGCCGGGAAGTGACACCCAGCCCATCCGGCGCGCCCGCAGGTAGCGCTCCATGCGCCCCCGGGCCGGGCCGTCGCCCACGATCGTCGCGCGCATCGCGATGTCGCCCGGCACCCTGTCGCGCGCCGTCTCCAGCAGCTTGAGCAGGCGCAGGGGCTGCTTGCGCGGCGCCAGCCTGCCCACCGCCACCACGTGCACCGTCTCGTTCAGCGGCTCGTTCAGCGGCTCGTTCACCGCCTCGTCCCCGGCGTCCCGTACGGCGCCGGGCTCGGGCCGCCACGAGGCCACGTCCAGCCCGTTGGAGACGATCTGCACCGGCACGCGCGGCCCGGCCACGGCGCGGATGGGACGCGCGGCCGCCTCGCTCACGGCGGTGAGGACCAGGCCCCAGCGCCGCCACTCGAAGGCCGCCTGCAGCGCCCGGTACACGCCCCGGGTGACCGGATCCCACATGCTGTGCACGGTCGCGACCACCGGGAGCCCGGCCCGGACCGCCGCGCGCACCCCCATCCACGCGAACGGCGAGACCGCCCCCGTGTGGACGTGCACCACGTCGAACCGCCCGCTCGCCATGAGCCGGAGCAGGTGGGACGTGCCCCGAGGGTGGACCGGCAGGTCGAACGGGAGATTCGCGACCACGCGGTGGACGCCGGGCAGCCGCTCCCCCGGCGTCGCCGTCACCACCTCGACCGTGTGGCCCGCCTCACGCTGGGCCCTGACGAGGTCGGCGACCTGCACCTCGATTCCCCCGAGCCGCGGCAGGTAGCAGTCGCTGACGTGAAGAATCCTCACCGGGTCAGCCTGGCAGAGTGCGCCACGCCCATCAAACCGCTCCCGGGGAGGGCGGCGCGGTCCGGGCCGGGCCACGTGGGATCATGTCGGGAACTGGCCGCTACGGCAGCCGCGGTGGCAGCCGCGACGGCACGGACGAGTGGAGCACGCGATGACGACGTTCCGTGGGGCGCGATGAGGACGGCGGTGTTCTTCCACGCCCATCCCGACGACGAGGCGCTGCTGACCGCCGGGACCATGGCCATGCTGGCGAACGAGGGGCACCGCGTGGTGCTCGTCGTCGCCACGGCCGGCGAGCGCGGCCTGGCCGATCTCCCCCACGGCGAGGAACTGGGCAGAGCCCGGATGGAGGAACTGCACCGCTCGGCCGCCGCCCTGGGCTGCGCCCGGGTCGTGCTGCTCGGCTACGGCGACTCCGGCCTGGCGATCGACGGCGGCATCGCCGACGACCGCCCGGACAACGCGTTCATCGACGCCGACATCGAGGAGGCGGCGCAGCGGCTGGCCTCGGTGCTCAAGGAGGAGACGGCCGACCTGCTCACCATCTACGACCCGGCGGGCGGCTACGGCCACCCCGACCACGTGCAGGTCTACCGGGTGGGCAGCCGGGCCGCCGAGATCGCCGGGACGCGCATCGTGCTCGAGGCGACGGTCGACCGCGACCTGCTGCTCAAGGGCGTACGGCTGGCCTCCCGGTTCTACCCGGCGATCGACGTGCGGAGCTTCGAACGGGCCTACTCGCCCCGGGACGCGATCACCCACCGGGTGAACGTGCGCGGACACGCCAAGGCCAAGCGGGCGGCGATGGCGGCCCACGCCAGCCAGGCCACCGGCGGCGACGGCGACCGCACACTGGGCGCGATGCTGAAGATCCCCGGATTCGCCTACCGCTATGTCTTCGGCACCGAGTGGTACGTGCGGCGCGGCCTGCCCCGGGGCACCCGCCTGCGGCACCCGTTCGACAACCCCTAAGGGTGGTGATCCTCCGTCAGGAGGAGCCGACCGCCCGCACGGACCGGCAGACTGGGAAGGACCGACACCGGACTGGGGGCATACGCGGGTGAACAGGAAGTGGCTGCAGATCGCGTTGTCCGCGGTGTCGCTCGGGCTGGCCGCGGCGCTGGTGCTCTATCTCCCGCAGATCGTGCACACGCTGACCGGCGCCACCGTGAGCTGGCGGGAGATCGGCCACCAGTTCGGCGGTCTCGGGTGGCACACGATCGCGCTGATGAGCGCCTTGTGGCTGGCGAGCCTGTGGGCGTACACGTTCGTGATGACCTCCGCCCTGCCCGGCCTCACGCACACGCAGGCGCTCACGCTCAACGCGGCCGGGAGCGCGGTCAGCAACCTGCTGCCGTTCGGCGGGGCGGCGGGCGTGGCCCTGACGTTCGGCATGACCCGCGGCTGGGGCTTCGCCAACCGGCCCATCGTCGTCTACACGCTGGTCACGGGCATCTGGAACTCGCTGTTCCGCTTCATCCTGCCCGCCGTGGGGATCCTGGGCCTGCTGATCGCGGGCAAGGCCACCAACCCCACGGTCGCCAAGGCGGGCTGGGCCGGCGCGGTGTCGATACTCGCGCTGGTGGCCGTGGTGGCCGCCGCCCTCTACTGGGACCGCGCCGCCGCCGTGCTCGGCCGCGCCCTGGACGGGCTCGTACGGCTCGCGCCCCGGCGGTTCCGCCCGGCGGAGCACGCCGCGTCGGCGGCGATCGAACGGCTGCGCCGGGACACGGCCGACATCATCCACAGCCGGTGGGCGGGCCTGTCGCTCGGGATGGTCGCCTTCCTCGTCCTCCAGTGCCTGATCATGGCCGCCTGCCTGGTGGCCACCGGCTCGTACCCGGGACCCGCCGAGACCGTCGCCGTCTTCGCGCTGAGCCGCGTCCTCACCACCGCCCTCGTCACGCCCAGCGGGGCGGGGATCATGGAGGGCGGTGTCGCCACGCTGCTGATCGGGGCGTTCGGCCAGCCCGCCGGCGGGGCCACCGCCGCGGCCGTGCTGTTCGGCTTCTGGACCTACACCATCGAGATCCCGTGGGGCGGGCTCGCGCTCGGCGGATGGGCGCTGCTGCGCCGGCGGGACGGCCGCGCCGAGGGCGCCGGGCCGGCGCCCTCCGAACGCCGCACGCGCGTCCTCTGACTGTCTGCGGATCCCCCTCGTGATCTCCTAAACTCACGGGCGGAAGGTGAGGGTGTCCGGGTCGGTTAAAACCTTGTGCCCGCTTCGCGGACGCGCATACGGTGGCGCCTGACATGCGACGGCAACCCGAGACACGACGGCAACCTGCGGCGGCCTGCGGGCACGGCGCACGACAACGGAGGAGCGCCCGATGAGCCCGGTGACGTTCCGGGTCCTCGGGCCGGTGGGGGCGCACGACGACACCGACGAGCTCGACCTCGGCGGGCTGCGGCAGCGTGCGGTGCTGGCCCGCCTGCTCGTGGCGCGTGGTCAGGTCGTGCCCGTGGACACCCTGCTGTTCGACCTGTGGGACGACGACGCCGGCAAGGGCGCCCAGTCGGGGTTACAGGTCTACATCTCCCGGCTGCGCCGGGTGCTGGAGCCGAACCGTCCGCGCGGCGGGCCCAACCGGCTGCTCGTGACCGTCGCGTCGGGGTACGCCCTGCGCGCCGCCCCCGAACAGGTGGACGCGCTGAGCTTCGAGGCCATGGTCCGCTCGGCCGGCGAGCGGCTGGACGAGAGCCCGCAGGCCGCCCGGGCCCGGCTGGACGCGGCGCTCGGGCTGTGGCACGGCACGCCCTACTCGGACTTCGCCGACCAGCCCTGGGCGGAGGCGGAGGTGGCGCGGCTCAGCGAGCTGCGCCTGGTGGCCAGGGAGCGGCACGCCGACGCCGGGCTGCGGATGGGCCTGCACGCCGAGACCGTGCCCGATCTCGAGGCGCTGACCACCGAGCACGCCCTGCGCGAGGAGGGCTGGCGGCTGCTCGCCCTCGGCCTGTACCGGTGCGGGCGGCAGGGCGACGCGCTCGCCGCGCTGCGCCGCGCCCGCACGATCCTGTCCGACGAGCTCGGCATCGACCCCGGTCCGGCGCTGCGCAAGCTGGAGTCGGACATCCTCGCCCAGGATCCCGGGCTCGACCTCGTGCTCCCCGCGCCCCGGCGGCCCGTCGACATCAGCGCCACCTGGCCCCCGAGACCGGTCGCGACCGGCGACGCGCCGCCACTGGAGCCCGAGCCGTTCGTCGGCCGCGACGCCGAGCTCGCCGCGCTCGCCGCCGCCGCGCCGCGCGCCCAGGGGGGCCGGTTCACCGTCGCCGTCATCAGCGGCGATCCCGGCGCGGGGAAGACGACGCTGGTGCGGCGGCTGTTCGAACGGCTGGAGCACGAGGGCTGGATCGGGGCGACCGGCGGTTGCCCCGACAGCACGGCGACCCCGCCCGGCTGGGCCTGGGTCGAGGTGCTGCGCGCCCTCATCGCCCGCAGGGGTGCGGGCGAGTACGCCGCGCTGCTGGCGCCGCTGCTCGACGACGCCGCCCCCGACACCGCCGACGACGAGGCGTCGGGCGGCTTCCGGCTGCACCGGGCCGTCGGCGGCTATCTGTCGGCCGTGGCGCGCGAGGCCCCGCTGCTGATCCTCGTCGAGGACCTGCACTGGGCCGACGACCAGACGCTGGCGCTGCTGCGCGCGCTGCCGAGCCTGCTCGCGGCCAGCCGCGTGCTGGTCGTGGTGACCTGCCGGGACGGCGAACTGAACGACCAGCAGCAGGACGTGCTGGCCGCGCTGGCCCGCCTCGACCCCGTACGCGTCGGGCTCGGCGGCCTCGACGACGCCGCGGTGGCGGAGCTCGTCCGAGCGACCTGCGTGCGCGAGGTCGACGACGAGGTCGTCAGCACGATCGTCGAGCGGGCCGGGGGCAACCCGTTCTTCGTGAAGGAGACGGCCCGGCTGTTCGAGGCCGAGGCCGACATCTCCGAGGTGCCCTCGGGCGTGCGCGACGTGTTGCGGCGGCGGATCGCCCGGCTGCCGGAGCGGGCCCAGCAGGTGCTGCTGCAGGCCGCGGTGATCGGCCGGGACGTGGACGTCGACGTGCTGGTCGACGTGTCCGGCGACGAGGACGCCGTGGTGGACGCGGTGGAGGCGGCGCTGCTGGCCGGGCTGGTGACCGAACCCGGGCCCGGCCTGCTGAGGTTCGACCACGACCTGGTCAGGGACACGCTCTACTCCGACGCCTCACGGCTGCGCCGCTCGCGCCTGCACGCGGCGGTGGCCTCGGTGATCGAGCAGCGCAGCCCGAACGACGTGGCCGCGCTGGCCCACCACTACGACGCGGCGGGCACGGTGGAGACGGCGGCGAAAGCCGTACGGTACGCGGGTCTCGCGGCCGAGCAGGCCGAGCGCAGGTTCGCCCACCGCGAGGCCGCCACGCTCTGGCAGCAGGCCATCGCCGCCTTCGACCGTGCTCATACGAACCGTGCTCACACAGGCCGTGCCCACACGGACCGTGGGCCGGTACGCGAGCGGCTGGAGCTGCAGCTGCGGTTGATCAGGGCGCTGGCGCTGTGCGGGGACATGACCGCCGCCCGCGCGCACCGGGGAGAGGCGATGTCGGTCGCGCTGCCGCTCGGCGACCTGGAGCTGACCGCCCGGGTCGCGGCGGCGCTCGCGGTGCCGCACAAGGGCATCGCCCGCGACTTCACGCGCACGGCCTGGGAGATCGTCGACGTCACCGAGAAGGCGCTCGTCGAGTTGCCGGAGGGCGAGCAGTCCCTGCGGGCCAGCCTGCTCGCCACGCTGGCCCTGGAGCTGGAGGGGTCGGCCACCGAGCGCGGTTACCAGGCGTCGCTGGAGGCCGAGGAGCTGGCCAGGGCGAGCGGCGACCCCGCCCTGCTGGCGATGGCGCTGAGCGGCCGGCTGCGGCAGTCGTACACGCTGACGCAGGTCGACGAGCGCGAGATCATCGGCCGTGAGCTGCTGCGGGTCGGGACGGAGTCGGGCCAGATCGCGGTGCAGACGCTGGCGCACCTGGTGCTGCTGGAGTGCGCGGCGGCCCGCGGCGACTTCGCCGAGGCGGACGAGCACCTCGCCCAGGCCGAAAGCCTCGGCCGGCGGTACGACCTGCCCGCCCCCGCGGCCGTCGGCGCGTGGTACGCCGGGCAGCGCCTGATGATCACCGGTGACTACGCGGGGGCCGAGCGGGCCTACCGGAACGCCGCGCGGCTGACCGCGCGGGCCGGCATGCTCGAAGGCCGCCAGGACCTGCCGCTGATCGCCACGTTCTGCCTGCACCTGGTGGACGGCCGGGCCGCCGAGATGACCGAGCCGCTGGGCGAGGCCCACCAGCGCGGTGCCAAGTGGACCCTCGACGCCTACGCCGTGGCGCTCGCCTCGGCCGGCCACGTCCGGGACGCGCGAGTGGTGGCCGCGAGCAGGGAACCGGTCCGCACCGACTTCCTCTACGAGCTCGCCCTCATCTGGCGGGCCCTCGCCGGGATGCTCCTGGACGACGAGGACCGGATGCGGGAGGCGTACGAGAAGCTGGCGCCCTTCCGCGACCGGATCGCCGGGGCCGGCACCGGCGTGGTCGCCCTGTGGCCGGTGGCCAGGACGCTCGGCGACCTCGCCGTACGGCTCGGCCTGCCGGCCCGCGACCACTACGAGAAGGCGCTGGCGGTGGCCGAGCGGGTCGGCGTCCCCCGCTGGGTCGCCGAGGCCCGCGAGGCACTCGCCGGCGTGTGACGAATGGGAGGCCGTGTGATTAAGAGGCAGAGTCCGCGAAGGCCCCTGTAGCATCGCGAACCCGTCGCCTCTCGTCCCCTCATGTGTACGGCGGACGGATTGACCACCGGTTGACATCCGCTTGCAAACGGCGCGATCGGGGGGGTTAAGGTGAGGCTTGCCTGATCGATGGCCACGACCGGCGGTGAGAGCACGTGCGGATCCCTGACCCTACGGCGGCCTCCGTCTTCGGCCTGCCTCTGTGGCTGGTCGTCGCGGTCGGCGCGGTCGCCCTGTTCGGCGCGTTCCAGGTGTACTACTGGGTCGGCCGCAGGCTCGGCGAGGCGCTCTACCGCTCGCGCGTCGGCCGCAGGATCGGCCGGGAGCGGATCGAGCGCGTCGAGAACGTGGTGCGCCGGTGGGGTGCGCTCGCCGTGTACGGCTGCTTCTGGGTGCCGGGCCTGCGGCACACGCTGCCGTGGGTGGCCGGGGCGCTGCGGGTGGACTACCGCTGGTACCTGGTGGCCAGCGCCCTCGGCTGCCTGACCTGGGTGCCGGTTGCCTCGTTCGGCCTTTACTCGCTCCTGTGGGCCTGGCTGTCGCTCGCGGCCCGGTCCCCCGCGCTGGCCGCCGCCGCCGTCGCGGTCGCGGCCGTGGCCGTCGCCCTCTTCCTGCGGCGCCGCCGCAGGAGGGGCCGGAGCGGCGACGCACCCGCCGCGTCCGAAGCCGTGCGATCATGACGGGATGCGTAACGGGGTACTCATCGCGCTGACCGCCGCCCTCGTCACGGCGGGGACCGCGGCCGCGCCCGCTCAGGCCGCCGAAGCGCCCTCGGTCACGGCCCGGGAGGCCTACCTGGTGGACACCACGGAGGGAACGGTCCAGTTCGCCAAGCGCGAGACGCGCCGGGTGCCGGTCGCGAGCCTGACCAAGGTCATGACGGCCTACGTGGTCCGGCGGCAGGCCCGGCTCGACGACGTGGTGACCATCACCAAGGCCGACGTGAGCCACGCGCTGTCCGGCGGGGCCACGACGGCGGGACTGCGGGCGGGCGAGCGGCTCACGGTGCGCGACCTGCTCTACGGGCTCATGCTCCCCTCGGGGGCGGACGCCGCGCACGCCCTCGCCGAGCGGTACGGCCCGGGGACGGCGAAGTTCGTCGCCAAGATGAACGACGCGGCACGCCGTCTCGGCCTGCGCGACACCCGCTACGCCAACCCCGACGGGCTGCCGTCGAAGGGCTACTCCACGGCCCGCGACCAGGCGGCGCTGACCATGGCGGCGCTGCGCGACCCCGTGATCGCGGCCGTCGCCAGGACGCCCACGCGGGTGGTCAGGAAGTCGGCCCTCCACCGCGGGCACGTGTGGCGCAACACCAACGACCTGCTCGACGACGGCGCGGTCGGACTGAAGACCGGGTTCACCAACCAGGCGGGCTACTGCCTGTCGTTCGCCGCCGTCCGGGACGGGCGCACGTACGTGGGGGTCGTGCTGGGCGAGCGCAGCGACAAGGCCAGGTTCGCCACCGCGCGCAAGCTGCTCGACTGGGCCACCGGCGGAGCCGGCGACGAAGCCGGCGAGGAAGCGGTCGCGGGGGCGGGGGTCACGCTCCCCTGAGCAGGCCGTGGCAGGCGATGGCCGCGGCGGCCACCACGTTCAGGGAGTCGACGCCGAGGTCCATCGCCCGTGTGCTCATCGGGATGCACACGGGCTGGTCGGCCTCGTGCAGCCAGTGGGACGACAGCCCGTCGCCCTCCGAGCCGAGCATCAGCGCGACCCGGCCGGACAGCGGGGCCTTGTCGAGCGGCACGGCCGACTGGTCGGGCGTGAGCGCCAGCAGGCGGAACCCGGCCGTCCTGAGCTCCGCCAGGCCGCCGTGCCAGTCGGTCATCCGGGCGTACGGGATCGCGAACACCGCCCCCATCGACACCTTGACGGCCCTGCGGTAGAGGGGGTCGGCGCAGCGCGGCGACAGCACGATCGCGCCGACGCCGAGCGCCGCCGCGCAACGGAAGATCGCCCCGACGTTGCCGTGGTCGACGAGGTCCTCCAGGACGAGGATCCGCGGCCCCGCGTCCGCGAGAAGTTCGCCGACCGGCGGGAGCGGGGTGCGTTCCATCGCGGCGAGCGCGCCCCGGTGGACCTGGAAGCCGGTGACTCCCTCCATCACCTCGTCGGAGACCAGGTAGACGGTGGCCTCCCCGATGACGTCGGCGAGCACGTCGAGCCACTTGGCCGTGGTCAGCACCGAGCGCACCGGATGGCCCGCGCCGATCGCCCGCCTGATGACCTTCTCGCCTTCGGCGACGAACAGACCGCGCTCGCTCTCGACGCTCTTGCGCAGATCGACGTCGCGCAGCCGCACGTAGTCCGCCAGGCGCGGATCGGCGGCGTCCTCGACCGGGATGACCACGGGCCAAGGGTACGGCCTGCGCCGGACCCTCCCGCACGCATCAGGCGCGTGTCGTGACTTTTGCCAGTATCGTTCCGTAAACCTGTTACGGCCAGAAACCTGTTACGGCCAGTGGACACCGGAGAGGGCACCGTGGGCGGACGGCACCGCACAGACGAACTCGATGGCGGCTCGGACCCCCAGTTCGAGCCCCCGCCGCGGCGGCGGGCGGGGCGGGGGACGGTGCTGGTCCCGCTGGCCGGCGCGGTCGCCCTGGCCGTGCTCCTCGGCGTCGCGGCGTACGTGGTGGTGAACAAGGGCCCGGGCTGTGCGGGCGAGAAGGTCAAGCTCTCCGTCGTCGCCTCCCCCGACATCCACCCGGCCATCCAGAAGATCGCCACCAGGTTCGGCAAGTCGGGCCGGGCCGTCGACGGCAAGTGCGTCGCCGTCACGGTCAAGGCCGCCGAGCCGGCCGACGTCGCCAACGCGATGGCGGGCACCGGCCCCACCAGCGGCAAACTGGACCCCGACCTGTGGATCCCCGACTCCAGCCTGTGGCTGAGCGGCGTCAAGAACGCGCCCGAGCCCGCCGGGAACGCCGCCAGCACGCCCGTCGTGCTGGCCGCCTCCAAGGCCGGCGCGGACAAGCTCCAGTCGGCCTTCAGCCCGAGCTGGACCGGCCTGATGAGCGCGGCGAACGCCGCCAACCCCGACGGCCTGGCGCGGAAGGTGCGCGTGCTCGCGCTCGACCCCACGCAGAACGCCGCCGGTCTCGGCGCGCTGCTGGCCGGGGCCGCCGTGCTCAAGCAGGGAGGCGGCAACGAGGAGACGCTCGTCGGCGTGCTGCGCCGGCTGTCGGAGTCGACCGTGTCCACGCCCGACAGCATGTTCGCCACGCTGACCAAGGCCGCCGCCCGCATCCCCGTGGGCGTGACGTCCGAGCAGGCCGTGTGGTCGTACAACACGACGACGACCCCCTCGAACCCGGCGGTCGCGCTGTATCCCGCCGAGGGCACGATCAGCCTCGACTACCCGATCATCGTCACGGCGAAGGACTCCGCGACGCGCAAGGCCGCCCAGGCCCTGGCGACCGAGATGACCTCGCCCAACGGCAGGAAGACGGTCCAGGACTACGGCTTCCGCGCGCCGGACGGCGCGGGCGGCGGCCTGCTGAAGCCCGACAACGGTGTGAACGCCAAGAAGCCGGCGGCGATCCCGCTGCCGGACGCCGCGACCGTGACCCGCCTGTCCCAGGCCTGGCACCAGATCAAGCTCGGCACGAAGATGCTCGCCCTGATCGACATCTCCGGGACCATGGCGCTGCCCGCCGACAAGACCGGCATCACCCGGATGCGCGCGATCACCGACATCAGCATCGAGGGGCTGAAGCTGTTCCCCGACAAGGCCGAGATCGGCATCTGGGCCTTCTCCGACAACCTGCGCGGCGAGGGCGTCGACTGGAAGCCCGTCGTGCAGATCGGGCCGCTGGCCCAGCAGATCAACGGGGTGACCCGCCGCGACGTGATCGCTCAGGCGCTGCGGCAGGCGAAGGCCATCCCCACGGGCAACACCGGGCTGAACGACACCCTGTGGGCCGCGTACCAGAAGATGACCAAGGAGTACGAGCCCGACAAGGTCAACACGATCCTGCTGTTCACCGACGGGGTCGGCAACGACGACCCGAACGGCGGCATCTCCAACAGCGAGATCCTGCAGAAGCTGAAGGGCGCCTTCGACCCGAAGCGGCCGGTGAGCCTCCTGATCATCTCGTTCAACACGCAGAAGGACGAGGACCGGGCGCAGATGACCTCCATCGCGAAGGCGACCGGCGGCGCCGCCTACTTCCCGCAGACCGTCCTCGAGATCCGCAACATCTTCCTCAAGGGCATCGCGAGGCGGATTCAGTAACACTGACCACTGTTTTCGCAGGTCATGCCCGTTGGGCATGACCGCGCGACCCGTAAACGACGCCAGAGGGGACGGCGTCCCACTCGTGTGGGGACCGGCGAGACCAGGTTCCGTCACACGGGGAGGAATGTTCGTTGCCCGTATGGCCCGGCGTCGGGCGAGCCGACGACCACCGACTGCTGGAGGCGCTGCGGCGCGGGGGCGGCACCGGCGCCCAGGCCCCGGCCGCGCTGTACGACGCGTACGCCGACCGGCTGAGCGACTACGCGTACGCGCTGCTGGGCGATCTCGACGCCGCGGCCCGGGCGGTGCACGACGCGCTCGTCGCCGCCTCCTGCTCCGCGGACCGGTTGACGGAGCCTGCCCGGCTGCGGGCCTGGCTCTACGCGCTGACCCGGTTCCACAGCGCGACTCGGAGAGGGAAGGACGGCGCCGGACCGGTCATCACCGTGGAGGAGTCCGCGGATCCCCCGCTCGCCGCGCTGGTCGGGGAGGCGCTGGGAGAGCTCGGCGACCACGAGCGCGAGGCGCTCGAACTCGCCCTGCGGCACGGCCTGACGACGGCCGAGATCGGTTCGGTCCTCGGGCTCGCCGCCCGGCAGGTGTCGGCCCGGCTCGCCCGGGCCCGCGACCACCTGGAGAACGCCGCCGCGGCCCTCGTGCTGGCCAGGACCGGCCGGGCCCACTGCCCCGGGCTGTCCGCGCTGGTCGACCACGGCGTGGGCGCCGCCTGGCAGGACGGTCCACTCGCCGCTCCCCTGCGCAAGCGCCTGAGCCGGCACATCGCGGGCTGCGAGGTCTGCCGCGAGGGCCGGGGCAGGCACGTGTCGGCCGCCCGCCTGCTCGACATGATCCCCATCGCCTTCCCCCCGCTCTCGCTGCGCGGCCGGGTGATCGAGTCCGCGCTCCGCACCGGCCCGCGCGACGGCGCCACCGCTGTCCTCGACCGGCGCGGCTTCCCCGCGGCCGCGCAGCCGCCGGCCCGGGCACGGCGCGGACGGGCCCGCTCCCGCCCGCTGCGAACCGCGCCCGTCATGCTCGCCGCCGTCTGCGTGTTCGGCACGGCGGGCGGCCTCGCGCTGGTCTCCGGGCAAGGGCCGGCCGAACGCCTGGAGGCGATACGCGTGCCCCCGACGGCGGCCCCCGGGAACCCGACCCCCGGCGATCCGGCCCCCGGCGACCTCGTGCTCGGCCCGGAGGAGAGCGATCCGCCACCCGATGACCGGGTCACCCCGGCGCCCACCGACACCGCGACCCCACAGGACGATCCCCCCCCACTCGGCCGCGACCGCCCCGCCCCACACCACCGCACCCTCGGGGCGGTCGCGGCCGTCCCCCACCCGTACGCGCCGCGCACCCAGGCCGGCCCTGACGGCGCTGTGCCCCGGAGACCTGGGCGCGGGGGCGACGACGTCGATCACGCTGGCCGCACGCAACGCCGTGATCGAGTGGACGGCCAGCGCCTCGGGCGGGATCGCGGTCTCGCCCCGGCACGGCAGGCTCCGCGCGGGGGCGAGCGGCCGGGTCGTGCTCGCCGTCGTCGATCCGGGAGTCGCGGGCACGGGCGTGGTGACCTTCCAGTCCTCGGCGGGCCGGCCCTCCTGCCGGGTCACCTGGGACGGCCAGGAGGGGACCGGAGATGCCGACCCGGTGCCCGGCCCGACCTCGGGCCCCCCTGCCGGTCCCTCGGCCGAGCCCCCGGGCAGGTCCGACGGCAGCCCGCCGCCTCCGGCGGTCGACACCGCGGCGAGTCCCTCACCGTGACGCATCCGTCACAGAGTCACCAGTTGTTACACCCTCGTTGGAAGATTGGCACCCGCCAGTAACAATCCGGAGTAGCCAGGTGTCAGCGCAAGTTTGAAAGGGGAAAAACGACGCGACCGAGGATTTGAGGGGGCATTGTGGCCCAAGCATGGCTGCCCGGCGCAAGCCGACTTCCCTCCCCCGGGGACTCCGGAACGATGCTCGGAGGAGCCCCGAGGACCGTCTGGTTCATCTGGCCCGCCGATCCCCAGGGGGTCTCGGCCAGGTCCGTCGCCCAGCGGCTGATCCAGCTCCACCGGCCCTCCCACCTGGTGTGGAACCCGGTGACCGGGGAGATCGTCCAGTCGTTGCCGCCCACCAGGGCGGCCGGCGGACTCACCGCTGACCGCGGCAGGAACGGACGGGTCTGCGTGCAGATCCAAGTCATCGGCTCGGCGAGGGAACCGTTCACCGACACCAAGCTCGACGGCCTGGACGACATCCTGACCTGGCTCGACTCCTGGGAGGTGCCGCGCCGCTGGCCGGCCGGGCCTCCGCTGCCCTACCCGCACTCGGTGGCCGCCGAGCGGAGCAAGCGGCTGTGGGCGCGGGGCGGGCACTACGGCCACTCCCAGGTGCCCGGCAGCAGGGAGGGCGACCCGGGCTCGATCGACATCGCCCGCATCATCGGCGAGGAGGCGCTCAACCTGGAAGTCCCCATGCCCGCGAGCGAGTTCAGGCTCCTTCAGGAGGTATGAGCTCCCGTATCACCGCGCACCCGCGCCGCACGTCGGCGCGGGAGGCCGATCCGTAGCCAAGCACGAGGCCGTGCACCCGAGGCGGCCCGTGGTGGTGCGGTTCGGTCGTGTCCAGGAGCACGCCGCGGTCCCCGGCCCGCCGCACGAGGCCGGGGACCACATCGGCGGGCAGGGCGACCATGACGTGGAGCCCGGCCGTGTCACCCCGCACGTACGGCCCGAGCGCCTCGACGATGGCCGCCCTCCTGCGGGCGTACTCCAGCCGCATCCTGCGCAGATGCCGGTCGAGGTCGCCGCGTTCCAGCAGGGTCGCCACGGCCCGCTGGACCGGCCCCGACGTGCGGTCGGCCAGGCGCACCCGGCGTTCCGCGACGGCGTCGAGCAGGCCGGCGGGGGCGACCAGCCAGCCGAGCCCGACGTCGGGCCCGAGCGACTTCGACAGCGTGCCGAGCAGCACCACCCGCCCGGGGTCGAGCCCGTAGAGCGCGGGCAGCGGCGCGACGTCGTAGCGGAACTCGGCGTCGTAGTCGTCCTCGACGACGACCGCCCCGGTCCTGCGCGCCCAGGCGAGCAGCTTCTCCCTGCGCGGGATCGGCAGCCTGCCGCCCACCGGGAACTGGTGCGCGGGCGTGGTGTAGAGCACGCGCAGGTCGTTGGGGAGCGCCTCGACGATCACGCCCTGCTCGTCCACCGGGCAGGGCACGACCTCGGCGCCCCGGGAGGCGAAGATCCGCCGGGCCGCCCGCCAGCCGGGTTCCTCCACCCCGGCCCGGGTCCCCGGGCCGAGCAGCGTGGCCGCGATCAGGTCCAGTCCGTTGCCGGTGCCCCTGGTGACCATGACGTTCCCGGCGCCCACCGGCACGGCCCTGGCCCTGCGCAGGTGCTCGGCCAGCAGTTCGCGCAGCTCCGGATGGCCGTAGGGGTCGGGGAACGCGTTGAGCGGGAGCTCGCCGGCCGAGCGCCACGCCCGCCGCCAGGCCGCCGTGTCGTACCCGAACACCCACGGCCGCCCCGGCCGCAGGTCCACCGTCCCCGGTGGCGCCTCCTCCCGGTGGACGCCCCGGCGCGCGTGGACGGCCCGGCCCTCGGCCTTCTCGTACGGCAGCGCCTCGTCGGCCACGTACGTGCCCGAGCCGTGCCGCCCGTCCAGCCATCCCTCGGCGTACAACTGCTGGTACGCGTCGGTCACGACGGTCCTGCTGACACCGAGCAGGGTGGCGAGCCCCCGGGTCGACGGCAGCCGCTCCCCCGCCCTGAGCCCGCCGGTGCGCATCGCCTCCCGCAGCTGGGCGGCCACCTGGACGGCGAGCGGCACCCCGGACTCGCGGTCCACCGTCAGCGGCACATCGATAGTCGGACGCAAGTGGTCTCCCCGTATGGGTCGTGAGTGGACGTGTTCCGCCGGTCCACTTCGCCCTAACGTAACGGACATGCTCTCCACAACCGCCCGTACCACCCTTAACCGCTCGAAGGAACGGGCGCGGACCGACCGCGCCGATCTGTACGCGATCCTGGACGCCGGCCTGATCTGTCACCTCGGCGTGCTGGCCGGCGGGTCCCCGATGGTCGTCCCCACCGGCTACGGGCGGATCGGCGACACGCTCTACCTCCACGGCTCCACCGGCGCGACCTCGCTGCGCGCCGCGCTCGGCACCCCGGTCTGCGTGACCGTGACCCACCTCGACGGGATCGTGCTCGCGCGCTCCGCGTTCCACCACTCGGTGAACTACCGCTCCGCCATGGTCTACGGCCTCGCCCGGCCGGTGGACGACCCCGAGGAACGGCTCGCCGGCCTGCGGGCGATCACCGAGCAGCTCGCCCCCGGGCAGTGGGACGTCGTACGCCTCCCGGACCGCAAGGAGATGGCCGCCACCGCGGTCGTCGCCCTGTCGCTGGAGGAGGCGTCGGTGAAGGTGCGCCAGGGACCGCCGAAGGACGACGAGGAGGACTACGACCTGCCGGTCTGGGCGGGCGTGCTGCCGCTCACCGCGAGCTGGGGCGCCCCGGAGCCCGACCCGCGCCTGGCCCCCGGCATCCCCGTTCCCGCACATGTCATAAACCGATAAGCCGCATTTGTAAGCGGATTGCAAGCGGTTTCAGCGACACTTCGGCCGACCTTATTGATTCTGGGAGGCCTCATGAGTTCCGCCGAGCACTGGAATGTGCCCGGTTACAGGGTGACGCGCGAGCTGGGCGCGGGAGGCGGCGGCCGCGTCGTCCTCGCCGTCCACGAGCAGTCGGGCGCCACGGTCGCGATCAAGTACCTGTCGGAGGACCTGCGCCGGGACGAGGGGTTCGTCGCCCGCTTCCGGCAGGAGGCCCGCCTGCTCGTCGAGCTGGACGACCCGCACGTGGTGCGGCTCTACGAGTACCTGGAGACCGGTCAGGGCGCCGCGATCGTCATGGAACTGGTCGAGGGTCCCACCCTGCGGGCGCTGCTGCGCGAGCAGGGCCCGACCGGTCCCGAGGCCGCGCTCGCCGTCCTCAAGGGCTCCCTTCTCGGCCTGGCCGCCGCGCACGGGACCGGCGTCGTCCACCGCGACTACAAGCCCGAGAACGTGCTGGTCGCCACCGACGGGACGAGCAAGCTCGCCGACTTCGGCATCGCCGTGCGGGCCGGAGGGGCCCCGGCGCCCGCCGGCACCCCGCCGTACATGGCCCCCGAGCAGTGGACGGGCGCGGCCGCCTCGCCGGCGTCCGACGTGTACGCCGCCACGGCGGTCTTCTTCGAGTGCCTGACCGGGCACCGGCCGTACCGGGCGACCGAGCACGTCGTGCTGCGGCACATGCACCTGACCGCGCCCGTGCCGGTCGAGGAGATCCCCGGGCCGCTGCGGCAACTGGTCGCGCGCGGCATGGCGAAGGATCCCGCGCTGCGGCCGGCGAGCGCCGCCGCGTTCGTCGCCGAGCTGGAGGAGGCCGCCACGGAGGCGTACGGCCCGGCGTGGGAGGAGCGGGGCCGCCGCAGGCTGGCCGCGCTCGCCGCCGCCCTGGCCGCGACGTTCCCGCTGAACCGGGTGCGGTCCACCGAGACCGGCACCTCGCTGTTCACCACGACGCTGCGGGCGGTGCGGAGCAGGGGCGTCCTGCTCACCGCCGGGGCCGTGCTCATGGTGGTCGCGGCCGGCGGCATCGGCGCGTACGCACTCGGCTCGGCCGGCACGCGCACCGTCGCGGCGTCGCAGGACACGGGCCCGGGAGACACGGGCGTGCCCGCCGGGGCGTCCGCGTCGCCGGTCGCTCCCGAGGAGAGCCCTTCCGAAACTCCCTCCGCCGCATCGGAGGAGACGCCGCAGGTGAGCCCGGACGAGACCTCTCCGGAATCCCCCTCGCAATCCCCGTCGGCGGCGCCCGAGCAGGCGGCCACGCGGACGCCCACGGCCGGTCCGACGTCCGGCAGTCCGGCGCCCTCGGCCAAGGCGTCTCCCAAGCCGTCTCCCAGGATCTCGCCGAAGCCGTCCCCGTCACCCTCGCCCAAGCCGTCGCCCTCTCCGGCACCCCTGAAGGTCTCGGACCTCGACGTCGGCGGGCTGTCGTACAAGGCCGGGGCCGGCAAGGACGGCGCGACCGGCACCGGAACGGTCACCGTCAGGACCAGCGGACCGGGCAAGGTGACGCTGACCGTCCGCTTCACCGCGAACGGCACGGTGACCGCCACCCGCACGCTCACCCTCAGCGGTGCCACCTCCTACACCCGCACCGTCTCCGGCGACCTCGGCCGCGCGTGCTCGGGCACCTGGGGCATGAGCGTGACCACCGGCCCGGCCTCGCCGGGCGGCGCCCAGACCGCGACGGCCAAGGCTCCGGCGTGCCCGACCGCCGTCACCTCGGTGAAGGTCGGCACACCGGCCGTGTCCTCGACGGGGGTCGCGACGGCCACGGTGACGGTGGCCACCGACGGCACCGGGCCGGTCGACCTCACCGGCCGGTTCTCCGCGTCCTCGGCGGGCGGCGGCACGACGACGGTCCGCCTGTCCGGAGCGAAGACCTACACGCGGACGCTGTCGTACACCTTCTCGCGCCGCCCCTGCGGGGAGAACGTCACGTTCGGCGCCTCGACCGACCCGGCCGCCCCTGACGGCACGGCGTCGAGTTCGGTCACGGTGACCTGCCCCGCCTCGGTCGGCCAGGTGAGGGTGCAGGGCCTGTCCATCAGCGGGACCACGGCCACGGCCACGATCGCCGTCACCACGGGCAACACCTCCACGGTGCGGCTGAACCTCGCCTGGCTGACGGGCGGCTCCAGGGCGGCCACCACGACCTACAGCCTGTCGGGCAAGACCAGCTACACGGTCACCGCCACGTACACCTACTCCCGCTGGCCCTGCGACTCCTACGCGGTGACCGCGTCGACCTCACCGGCCGCGGCGGGCGGCGCCTCCACGCTCACCCGGAACACGGATTCCTGCATCAAATGACGCGGACAATACCTGACAATCCCATCTGACTAAGTCATGACTTTTCATCGTAATCGCGAGGTCATCACTAAGCTACGGTCTCGTCATTCGGCGGGGGCCCAGGCGATGAGGAGACAAGACCGTGATGCACGGCCAGACGGGCGCCTGGCGCGTCCCCGGCTACACGGAGATTCGTGAGCTCGGCACGGGGGGCGCCGGGCGCGTGGTGCTCGCGCGGCACGACGCCGACGACCTCCCGGTGGCGATCAAGTACCTGTCCGACGAGATGATGGCGGACCTCCACTTCGTCGCCCGGTTCCGGCACGAGGCCCGGCTGCTCGCCGCGATGGACCCCCACCCGCACGCGGTGCGGTTCTACGAGTACGTCGAGACCGCACGCGGTGCGGCCATCGTCATGGAGCTCGTCGACGGCGTCTCGTTGCGCGCCATGCTCCGCTCGGAGGGCCCGACCGGGCCCGAGGCCGCGCTCACCGTGCTGAAGGGCTCGCTGCTCGCCCTGGCCGCGGCGCACTCCATCGGCATCGTCCACCGGGACTACAAGCCCGAGAACGTCATGGTCGAAGCCGACGGCATCAGCAAGCTCGTCGACTTCGGCATCGCGGCGCAGGCCGGCGAAGGGGTCAGGGCGGCGGGGACGCCGCCGTACATGGCCCCGGAGCAGTGGGCGGGCGGAAAGGCCGGTCCGGCGAGCGACGTCTACGCCGCCACCGTCGTCTTCTTCGAGTGCCTCACCGGCGGCCGGCCCTTCCGGGCGCAGAACATGGCCGCGCTGGCCCGCCAGCACCAGGCGACCCCTCCGCCGGTCGACGAGGTGCCGCCCCCGCTGCGCGACCTCGTCGAGCGCGGCATGGCCAAGCGGCCCGAGGACCGGTACGCGTCGGCCGAGGAGTTCCTGCGGGAGCTCGAGACCGTCGCCGCCGGCGCGTACGGCCCGGCCTGGGAGGAGCGCGGACGGCGGCGGCTCGCCGCGCTCGCCGGGCTGCTCGTGCCGTTCTTCCCGCTCAAGGAGAAGGCCCCGGAGACCGGCACCGCCCTGGCCGAGACGAAGCTCGGCGGCCTGCTGGCCCAGACCCGCATGAAGATCGGCCTGACCCTGGCCGGGATGGTCGTGATCGCGGGCGGGACGGTGGCGCTGGTGCAGACCGTGAGCGGCACCACCCTGCAGGCGGGGACGACGATCGAGACGCCGAGCTCGCCCGCGGTCGACCCCTCGTCCATCGAGGTCGAGGACGATTCGGACCAGCCCCCGGCGGAGGAACCCTCCGAGGAGCCCACCGAGGAGCCGGAGGAGCCCACCTCAACACCGACGGCCACCCGTCCCAGCCCGCGCGCGTCGCAGCCGCCGGCCGTGCCCACCCCGACGCAGCGGCCGACCCGCAGGCCCAGCCCTTCGCCGAAGCCGAAGCCGAAGCCGACCGCGGAGCCCACGCCGAAACCGAAGCTTTCGCCCAAGCCCGTGCCCTCCGAGGAGCCCACGGTCACGGTGGACCCGCCCAAGAACACCCCGACCAGGCGGCCCGAGTCCACCCCGACCAGCAAGCCGCCCACGCAGCCGACCACCCAGCCCTCGCCGACGCAGAGCAGCTCCGAGCCGACCGCGACTCCGGTTGATCTGCCCACACTCACGTGACGCTCGGGTGGGTGGTGACGACGCCCCGTTCCCGCCACACTGGCCATGGGCGCATGCGCGGACGACACCGAAGGCGGCGGTAGATGCGTGAAGGCGTGACGGTCGCGGGGCACCGGCTCACCGGCCGCACCCGGAGCAGCGAGGTCGGTACCTGGGCGGACGCCCTCTCCCCCGACGGGCGGCCGTCCGGTGTGCTGCGGTTCGATCCTGTCTGGACGGCCCAGGCGCGCGAACGGATCGTCGCGGCCGTCGGCGCCGACGTCCGTCTCCAGCAGGGCGGCCCAATCGGCCTGCTGCCCGTGATCGACCTGGTGGCCGCGCGCGACGAGGTCTGGCTGATCACGGCCGGCGCGACGGCCGTCGCCGACCTGATGGGCGCCGGCCGGCTGGACGCGGGCGGCGCGGCGACCGTTCTCCTGGAGACCGCGCAGACGCTGCTCGCCGTACACGCCGCCGGGCTGGCCCACGGCGCGCTGCACCCCGGGACGGTCGTCGTCGGGGAGGACGGCGCGGTGCTGCTGGCCGAGCGCGGCCTGCTGCGGGCGATCCGGGGCGAGCACGCGTCCGCGGAGCAGGACGTCGCGGCCTGGGCCGCGCTCGCCGGCACGCTGGCCGCCGCCTGCGCCCGGGACCGTGCCGCGGCGGTGCTGCGGTGGGCGTCCACCGCCGCCCCGGCCCAGGGGCTCGCCGCCATGCGGGACACCCTGCTCGCCGAGCGTGAGGCGTTCCCCGGGATGGGACGGGACGGACTGGCCCATGCCGCACGCGGCCTCCACGCGCCCGTGCCCCCCGAGCTCCCCGTCGGCGCGGCGGTCGCCGCCTCTCCCGGTGGGGAGGCCGTGACCCTGCTCGACCTGTCCGGCACGGTGGACGACCCCGGCGACGTGATGATGCGGTTCGGGCCGGGAGTGCCCACCGAGACCACGGCGGCGCAGATCTGGCGGTCCGGGCAGACCGCCGCCGCCGTCACGGCCACCCAGGCCCGCGAGGCGGCTCCCCGCAGACGCCGAAGGCGTTCGACGGCATGGGCGGGCACCGCGCTGCTGGCGATCCTGATCGCCGCGGTGATCCTGTGGCTGCGCCAGCCGCCCGCCGAATCGCTCGCGGTGAGCGGCGTCGACGTCAAGGCGCCCAAGAAGACGGTGCGCTGCGACGGCAGAGCCGACTTCACGGGCGTCGTCACGACCAACGGCGAGGCCGGGACGATTCGCTACCTCTGGATCCGCAGCGACGACCGCGAGCCACTGGAGCAGGAGCAGCGGATCTCCTCGGGAGACACGTCGGTGAACCTCCCCCTGCACTGGAAGGTGACCGGATCGGGTTCGTTCAAGGGCACGGCCACGCTGCGGGTCCTGTCCCCCACGACGACCGGGAAACCGATCCAGGACAAGGCAAGTTTCACCTACAAATGCTGATTTCATTAGTGTGGCGCGCATGACGACGACCCCCGCCGGCTGGTATCCGGACCCGTACGGCTCCCCTCTCCTCCGTTGGTGGGACGGCACCCAGTGGACCGACGCCACCCACGCGCCCGAGCAGGAGGCCGGGGCCCCGCCCCAGCCGCAGTCCCAGCCCCAGCCCCAGACACAGCCGCAGTTCCAGACACAGCCCCAGTTCCAAACACAGCCACAGTTCCAGCAGGCCCAGTCTCAGCAGACTCAGTTCCAGCAGCCGGGGGGAGCGTGGGGTCCCCCGAACCACACGGCGCAGCTTCCCACGCCCGACTTCGGGGCGCCGCGGCGTCAGACGCCGGTGTGGCCGTGGATCGTGGGCGGCGTCGCCGCGGTCGTCGTCCTCGCGCTCGCCATCGGCGGCGCGGTCATCCTCCTGCACGACCGCGCCGTCCCGGTCGTCGCCCGGCCCGAGATCACCGCCACGGCGCCGCAGCTCGATCAGACCGTGCCGCCCCAGCCGGAGCCGCAGCAGTCCACGCCGCCGCTTCCCCAGCTCCCGCAGCCGTCCGGCGACCGCATCCAGGATCCGGCGACCGGCCTGTCGTACGCGTACCCGGGCGACGAGTGGCAGGTGCCGGAGTCGAAGAACGTCAACGACCCGTCCGACCCGAGGATGCCGCTGTGGACGAGCGGCTGCCAGATGACGTCCCAGGCGAACTACGACGGCAGGGGCGGCGACTGGGTGGGCAGCGTCTACACCGCCGAGGTGCCCCAGCTCTTCCCCTACAGCGGCCCGCAGAGCTTCGGGCAGCTCTCCCAGACGCTGCTGCTCGCCTACGACCCGCTCTTCTACGGCATCCAGCACGAGCGCAAGGTCCTGCGCAACGAGGCCACGACCGTGAGCGGCAAGCAGGGCTGGGTGATCGAGTTCGAGATGGACTTCACGAAGGTCGCCGAGGCCAACGGCCTGAAGTGGAAGAAGGAGAAGGGCGCGATCGTCCTGGTGGACCGCGGCCAGAACGCCCGTCCCGCGATGCTGTACATCTCGGTGCCCGACAACCTGGACCAGTCGGTCATCAAGCGTGTGCAGGACTCGCTCCAATCTCAGTGACGTCCCATTAGGCATGAGCATTACTCTTGAGCCATGACTGACCCGCTGGTCTGGATCGACTGTGAGATGACCGGGCTCGACCTCGGCCGCGACGCGCTGATCGAGGTGGCCTGCATAGTCACCGACAGCGAGCTGAACCAGCTGGATGAGGGCGTGGACGTCGTCATCAAGCCCCCCGCCGAGACGCTGGAGCAGATGTCCGAGGTCGTGCGGGAGATGCACACGGCCTCGGGCCTGCTGCGGGCCCTCTCGACGGGGGTGACCCTGGCGGAGGCCGAGGCCGTCGTGCTCGACTACATCCGCTCCCACGTGCCCGAGGCCAAGAAGGCGCCGCTGTGCGGCAACTCCATCGCGACCGACCGCTCCTTCATCGCGAGGGACATGCCGCTGGTGGACGCGTTCCTGCACTACCGCATGGTCGACGTGTCGTCGATCAAGGAGCTGGCCCGCCGCTGGTACCCCCGGGTCTACTTCGCCTCGCCCGAGAAGCAGGGCGGGCACCGCGCGCTCGCCGACATCACCGAGAGCATCCGCGAGCTGCGCTACTACCGCGCCGCGGTCTTCGTGCCGCAGCCCGGCCCCGACTCCGCCACAGCCCGGGAGGTCGCGGAGACCGTCTCCGGCCCCTGACCACCGCAGGCGGCGTTATTGGGGCGCGGAGGACTCCAAAATGCCGCTACACTTTCTTCGTACGCCTCGAACGGCGGACATGGTGGGTGTAGCTCAGCTGGCAGAGCGCCAGGTTGTGGTCCTGGATGTCGTGGGTTCAAGTCCCATCACTCACCCCAGACGGCGAACGGCCGGTCCCAGCGGACCGGCCGTTCGTTTTCTCATGCCCTTTTTCCTATCTCTGTATCCTCCGCGTGTATACCTTCGGCGTATAGTCTCGGATCATGACTGTTCCCCTCGCGTTGCTCGGCCTGCTGGAGCGGGAGCCGAGCCACGGATACGACCTGAAACGCGACTACGACACCCTTTTCGGCCGGGGCAAACCGCTGCCCTTCGGGCAGGTGTACTCCACGCTCGGCCGCCTGGCCAGGGACGGCAAGGTCACCGGGCAGAGCGAACCGGGCGACGGGCCGGAGCGCAAGCGCTACGCCATCACCCCCCTGGGCCGGCAGGAGGTCGCCACGTGGCTGGCCGAGCCGGTCGCGGCCGAGCCCTACCTGCAGACGGTGCTGTTCACCAAGGTCGTGCTGGCGCTGATGCTGGGCCGTGACGCGGCCGGCTACCTGGACGCGCAGCGCGCCACGCACATGCGGCGCATGCGGGAGCTGGCGGAGATCAAGCGCGGCGCCTCCCTGACCGACGCCCTGCTGGCCGACCACGCCATGTTCCACCTGGAGGCGGACCTGCGGTGGATCGACGTCACCCAGGCCCGGCTGGGGGCGCTGGCCGAGACGGTGCGTGCGTCATGATCATTGAAGCTCGGGAGGTCAGCCGCTCCTACGGCAGCACGCCCGCGTTGCGGGAGGCCAACCTGTCGGTGGCCGCGGGCGAGGTGCTGGCCGTCATGGGGCCCAGCGGCTCGGGCAAGTCGACGCTGCTGCACTGCCTGGCCGGCATCTTCACGCCCGACAGCGGCGAGGTCCGGTTCGACGGCCGCCGCCTGGACACCCTGGACGACGCCCGCCGCAGCGAGCTGCGGCGCACCGCCTTCGGCTTCGTCTTCCAGTTCGGCCAGCTCGTGCCCGAGCTGACCGCCGCCGACAACGTGATGCTGCCGCTGTTGCTGGGCCGTACCAGGAGAAAGCACGCCGAACGGCGGGCCGCCGAATGGCTGGAGCGGCTGGAGCTGGGCGACCTGAGCGGCCGGCGCACCGGGGAGCTGTCCGGCGGGCAGGCGCAGCGTGTGGCGATCGCCAGGGCGCTGGTCACCCGGCCACGGGTGGTCTTCGCCGACGAGCCGACGGGCGCGCTGGACTCGCTCACCGGCGAGCACGTGATGGACCTGCTGGTGGGCCTGGCCCGCGAGGAGGGCGCCACCGTGATCGTCGTGACGCACGACGCCCGGGTGGCCGCCTGCGCCGACCGGGAGGTCATGGTGCGCGACGGCCGGGTCTGCGATCCGTACGTCACCGGGGCCGTCCGATGATCCGGCTGGGCCTGCGGCTGTCGCTGAGCAGCGGCAGGGAGGCGGCGGCCAGGCTGGCGCTGATCGTCGCCGGGGTGGCGGCCGGTGTAGCGGTGCTGCTGGCCACGCTGTCGCTGTTCAACGCCTTCCAGGCCACGGGCGACCGCCCCTGCTGGGAGTGCGTGAACGGCTCGGCGCCCAGCGGCTGGGCCCTCGACGCGACGGCCGACGGCGCGCTGTGGAGCTACCACGAGGACTTCTACGAAGGCCGGACGATCAAAAGGCTCGACGCCGCCGCGCTCGGCGCCCGGGCGCCGGTCGTCCCCGGCCTGTCCCGCATGCCCGGCCCAGGGCAGTACTACGCCTCGCCCGCGCTGGCCGCGCTGCTCGACTCGGCACCGCGTGAGGAGCTGGCCACCCGCTTCCCCGGCACGCGGGCCGGGTTCATCGGCGACGCGGCGCTGTCCGGGCCCGACGAGCTGGTCATCGTGGTGGGACGGACGCCGGACCAGGTCGCCGGCCTGCCCGGCGCCATGCAGGTCGACGTGATCGACGCCCGGCCCGCGGCCGACGACGGCGCCGATGTCTACCGGTTCGGCTTCGCCGTCGCCGCCGTCGGGCTGATCGTCCCGCTGCTGGTGCTCGTGGGCACCGCCACCCGGCTGGCCGCGGCTCGCCGCGAGACCCGCTTCGCCGCGATCCGCCTGGTCGGCGCCACCACCCGGCAGATCAACGTGCTCGCGGCCGTGGACGCCGCGCTGGGCGCGCTGGCCGGCGCGCTGGCCGGTCTCGCGATCTTCCAGCTCGTACGGCCGGCCGTGGCCGGCCTGCGGATCACCGGCGCCCGGTTCTTCCCCGAGCTGGTCGCCCCGCACGTTTGGCAGTACGCGGCCGTGCTCGGCGGCGTGCCGGTCGCGGCGGCCTGCGCCGCCCTGTGGTCGCTGCGCCGGGTGCGGATCTCGCCGCTCGGCGTGGCGAGGAGGACCGCCGCGTCCCCGCCGAGAGCGTGGCGGGTGATCCCGCTGCTCACAGGGCTGGGGCTGTACGCGGGCCCGGTCTACCGGGACGGCAAGCCCGACGAGCTGCTCGCCGTCGTCGCACTCGCGCTGATCATGATCGGGCTGATGCTGGCCGGGCCCTGGCTGACCATGGTCGCCGCGCGCCTGGCCGCCCGGCTGACCCGGGGCGGGGCGACGCTGCTGGCCGCGCGGCGCCTGGCGGCCGACCCGAAGACCGCCTTCAGGTCGGTGAGCGGGCTGGTGCTGGCGGTGTTCATCGGGACGACGATCGCGGCCCTCGTGCCGGCGGTGGTCGCCGGCCAGCAGAAGGTGGCCGGAGGCACGCTCAACGACGTGCTGGGCGCCTCGTTCGCCCGGCCGGGCGTCTCCGGCCTGTCCCCGCGGGCGGGGACGGAGCTGCTCGCCCGGCTGCGCGCCCACCCGGGCGTGGAGGTGCTGCCGATCTACGCCAGAGCGGACATGGAGAAGGTCCCCCCGCGGCCCGACGGCCCGCCGCCCGCGCCGTACGTCGTCGAGTGCCCCGGCCTGGCCCGCTTCCCCGTGCTCGGACGCTGTCCCGGGGGCGCCCGGGCGGTGGCGGGCAACTTCGCCCGCATCGTCGGCGCCGACAACCCCCTCACCGTCGACCGGCTCCTTCCGCTGGCGGGCCCGGACAGCCCGCCCGCCTCCTCCGTCGACGGGCTCGACCTGGCGGCCGTCATGATCAGCACACGTGATCCGGCGGCACTGGAGCGGCTGCGCACCCTGCTGGCCGGTTACACCGTCGAAGCGCCGATGACCTTCGCCGAGGTCGCCCGGGTCAGGGCGGACCTGTACGTCCGGGCGGAGAACATCGCACTGGCCGTGATCGGGCTCACCCTGGTGGCCGGCGCCTGCGGCCTGGTCGTGGCGGCCGGCGGCGGGCTGGTGGAGCGCAGGCGGCCGTTCACGCTGCTGCGGCTGGCGGGCACGCCCACGCGCACCCTGGCCGCGGTGGTGCTGCTGGAGTCGGCGCTGCCGCTCCTCCTGGCCGCCGCGCTCGCGGCCGCCGCCGGTTTCGGCGTGGCCGAGCCGCTCCTCGACGCCCTCGCGATGAAGAGCGCGGCGTCCGCGCTGCCGGGACCCGTCTACTTCGCCTCCCTGGGCGGCGGCCTGGCCGCCTCCCTCCTGGTGATCCTCACGACGCTGCCGCTGCTGCGGCGCATGACCGCGCCCGACAACGCGCGTTTCGAATAGGAGCCCCCCGATGAAGCTCAGACCACTCGTGATCGCGCTGGCGTTACTCACCCCCGCCGTCGCGGCCGTACCCGCGGCGGAGGCGGCCGACGGAAGTTACACGGCCACGATCCGGCGCACCGAGTACGGCATCCCGCACATCACCGCCGACGACTACGGCGGCCTCGGATTCGGGTACGGCTACGCCTTCGCCCAGGACAACCTGTGCACGCTGGCCTCCTGGGTGGTGACGCTGCGCGGTGAGCGGTCCCGCTACTTCGGCCCGCTGGCCGAGTCCGACGACCCGGCCAAGCCGGTCGCCAACCTCGCCAGCGACGTCTACTACAAGAGCGTCGCCGGCTCGGGCGTCGTACGGCGGCTGCTGGCCCGGCCCGCGCCGGTCGGCCCGAGCGGCGAGCTGCGCCGCCTGGTCGACGGCTACGTCGCCGGATACAACCGCTACCTGGCGGACACCGGCGTGGCGAACCTGCCCGACCCCACCTGCCGGGGCAAGGCCTGGGTCGGCCCGATAACCGCCACCGACATGTGGCACAACCTGCTCGACCTCAGCCGGATGCTCTCCAGCTCGCCGCTCAAGGAGGCGATCACCGGGATCGCCGGACCGGAGGACGAGAAACCCCCGCCCAGGCCCGCGGCGGGCAGCAACGCCTGGGCCCTGGGGCGTCAGGTCACCCGCGGAGGCGGCGGCATGGTGCTGGCCGACCCGCACTTCCCCTGGCAGGGGATCCGCCGCTTCTACCAGGTCCAGCTCACCATTCCCGGCGTGCTCGACGTCTCCGGCGGCAGTCTGTACGGCACGCCGGTCGTCCAGATCGGCCACAACGCGAAGGTCGCCTGGACCCACACCGTCTCCCACGCCCAGCGCTTCAGCGTCTACCGGCTGGCACTCGCGGACGGCCGCAGCTACACGGTGGACGGCCGGGCGGAACCGATGGGCGAGCAGGAGGTGGAGGTCACGCTGCCGGACGGCACCGTCTCCGCCCACACGCTCCTCACCTCGCGCTACGGCCCGGTGCTCGCGGCCGGGCACACCGACGAGGCCGCGTACGCGCTGGCCGACGCGAACGCCGCCAACCTGCGGGCGGCCGACGAATGGCTGGCGATGGCCAGGGCGGGCAGCGTCGACGAGCTGCGCGCGGCCCAGCGGACCCACCAGGGGATGCCGTTCGTCCACACCCTCGCCACCGACGTGAGCGGGACCGCCTACTTCGCCGACACCTCGGTCGTCCCCCACGTCGGCGACGCCGCGGCGAAGCGCTGCGCCGAGCCTTCGCCCGTTCCGGGCCTGGACGCGTACGTGCTGGACGGCTCGACCTCCGCGTGCCTGTGGGGCAGGGACGGCGACGCCGTCGTGCCGGGCATCTTCGGGCCCGGCAGCCAGCCGACGCTGGTCCGCGCCGACTACGTGGCCAACTCCAACAACACCTACTGGATGACGAACCCGGCGAAGCCGCTCACCGGTTATCCCAAGGCGTACGGCGAGACGGGCACCGACCTGGAGCCGCGCCCCCGGGCCGGCCTCGACATGATCGCCCGGCGGCTGTCCGGCGCCGACGGACTCGGCGCGCCCGGCTTCACGCTGGAGACGCTGCAGGCCACGGTGCGGGGCAAGCGCAACCTCACTTTCGAGCTGATGCGCGACGACCTGCTGAAGATGTGCCGTGCCGACCGGTCTTCTCCAGGCTCCCGGGCGGACGTGCGCGAGGCCTGCCGGACGCTGGGCACGTGGGACGGGCGCGCCACCCTCGACGGCGAGGGCGCGATCCTCTGGCGGGAGTTCTTCACCCGGCTCCCTCATCCCGCGTGGCGGGTGCCGTTCGACCCCGCGCGTCCGCTGACCACCCCTCGCGGACTCAAGGACGACCCGGCCGTACGGCAGGCCCTCGCCGACGCCGTGCTGTTCTTCCGCTCCAACGGGATCCCGCTGACGCTCACTCCCGGGCAGGCCCAGAGCTACTCCTCCATCCCGATCCCCGGCTGCACGGAAGGGGAGGGCTGCTTCGACCGGGTGCGCATGCGCGGGCCGCTGGGCGTGGACGGACGCTACCCGGAGGTGGACACCGGCTCCAGCTTCATGATGGCCGTCGAGCTCACCCCCGGCGGGCCGCGTGCCCGCACCGTCCTCACCTACTCCCTGTCCGCAAACCCCGCCTCGCCGCATCACACCGACCAGACGGCGCTGTTCTCGCGCGGCGGGTGGGTCACCGAGCGCTTCACCGCCGCGGAGATCGCCGCCGATCCGCGTCTGAGGACCGTCACAGTCCGTGGAGGCGTTGACGCGGGCAAGTAAGCACTCGTTGCCCCAAAGGTGGATATTGCGGGTTATGCTCTCGCTCACAACCGCCGTGCGGGGGCCTCGGCGATCTCTGACGTCTTCGACGGAGGCCGGATGAGAATCGACGACCGCACCGCAATGGGACTGAGCAAGCGGGAGACCGAGGTCATGGAGTTGATCGCGACCGGTCACTCCAATGGCGAGATCGCCCAGCGGCTGTTCCTGAGCGAGAAGACCGTGAAGAACCACGTGAACCGCATCTACGCCAAGCTCGGGGTGGAGTCGCGGGTCAGGGCGATCTGCCGCTGGCGTGGCGAGGCCGAGCCCTCCTCAGGACAGTGACCGGCCGGCGCCGAGCAGAGCGGCGCGCAGTCCGGCGAGCCCGTACTCGAGCTCGTCGGGCTGGACGGACAGAGCCGGTCGCAGCCGCACCGACCGTTCGCCGCAGCGCAGCACCAGGATCGCGTGCTCCTCCCTGAGCCGGGCGACCAGCCCGCCGGGGTCGGGGACGTCGAAGGCGCACATGAGCCCGCGTCCGCGGGCGCCTGCGACCAGGCCGTCCGCCTCCAGTCCCCGCAGGGCGCCCAGCAGCTTCTCGCCCAGGATGGCCGCCCTGGGGATCAGGCCGTCCCGCTCGATGATCTCCAGCAGGCGGCGGGAGCGGACCATGTCGACCAGGCCGCCGCCCCAGGTGGAGTTGATCCTGCCGCTCACCCGGAACACGTTGTCGGGCACGAGGTCCACCCTGCGGCCCGCCATGATGCCGCCGACCTGGACCTTCTTCGCGAAGGCCACGATGTCGGGGGCCAGTCCCAACTGCTGGTACGCCCAGGGGGTGCCGGTCAGGCCGACGCCGGTCTGCACCTCGTCCACGACGAACAGCGCCTCGTACTCGTGGCAGAGCGCCTGCATCGCCTGGAGGAACTCCGGGCGCATGTGGTTGTCGCCGCCCTCGCCCTGGATCGGCTCGGCGATGAAGCAGGCGATGTCGTGGCGGAACCGCTCGAACGCCTCCCTGGCCTGCGCCAGGGCGCGCTTCTCGGCCCGTTCGACGTTCCCGAGGTGGATGGCGGGAACGTCGATGCGCGGCCAGCAGAACCGGGGAAACCTGTCGGTCTTGACCGGGTCGGTGTTGGTGAGCGAGAGCGTGTAGCCGCCCCGGCCGTGGAAGGCCCGGGTGAGGTGGAGGACGCGGGTGCCGAGTCCGGGGTGGCGGCCGTGGGCCTCATTCCAGCGGCTCTTCCAGTCGAAGGCGCACTTGAGCGCGTTCTCCACGGCCGCCGACCCGCCTTCGACGAAGAACAGGTGCGGCAGTTCGGGGTCGCCGAGCACGCGCCGGAACGTCTCCACGAACTCGGCGAGGTGGACGGTGTACATGTCGGAGTTGGCCGGCTTGTTGGCCGCCACCCGGCCGAGCAGTGCCACGAAGTCCGGGTCGTCGGCGAACGGGTTCACCCCGAGCGGCGACGACGCGAAGAACGTGTAGAAGTCGAGATACCTCCGGTCGTCGCGGGCGTCGACCAGCCAGGAGCCGGCGCTTCTGTCCAGGTCGAGCACAAGACGGTAACCGTCGACGAGCAGGTGCCGTGCGAGGGCGTCGTGTACGGCGGTGGGGTCCATTTCGCCTCCGCGTCATACTGGGAAACGAGATGATTCCCTCACACACGGCCATCTATGTGAATAGTTTTCGCCCAGATAGCACCTGTGGAGGACATCTTTCAGTCCGTAAGGGAAGGTTCGGCGTCCGAGAAGCTCATCACGGGCGGCCTGCGGGTGAACATCCTCGTCAGCGCGAGGAGGTAGCCGAGGCCCACCGCCATCCAGATCAGCCCCACCGTGAACGTGATGCCCGAGAGGCTGGTCCACAACCAGATCGTCAGCGCGAAGCCCACCAGCGGGACCAGGCCGTACCGGACCAGGTCGGCGGCCGACCGGCGCCGCTCGTCGACCAGGTAGTGCTTGACGACCGTGAGGTTCACCATGGAGAAGGCGATGAGCGCGCCGAAGTTGACCATGACGACGGCGTTGTCCAGGCTGATGAACAGCGCGACGAGCGAGACCGCCGACACCACGGCGGTGGCGACGGCCGGGGTGCGGAAGCGCGGGTGCAGCCGGGCGAACGCCGCGCGGGGCAGCACGCCGTCGCGGCCCATCGAGTAGAGGATCCGCGAGACGCTCGCCTGCGTGGCCATGGCCGATCCGAAGGCGCCGACCACGTAGATCGCGACGAAGATCGTCTCGAACGCGGCGCCGCCGAGCGCCGCCATGATGTCCACACCGGCCGTGTCGGCGTCGGCGAAGTCGTCGTAGCCGGGGTGGACGAGGCTGCCCATCCACGCGACCAGGACGAACAGCAGGCCGCCGAGGAGCGTGGTGAGCACGATGGCGCGCGGGATCGCCCGGCGGGGCTCCCTCGCCTCCTCCGACAGGGTGGAGACGGCGTCGAACCCGAGGAAGCTCAGCGCCAGGATCGCCGCCCCCGCGAACACGCCCTGCCCGGGAGTGAAGGAGGCGAAGGGCGACGCCGCGGGGTGACCGGCGAGGTGCTTCAGCGACAGCGCGACGAACACCGCGACCAGCACCACCGACAGCCCGACGACCAGGACGCTGACCCGGTTCATCACGGTGATGCCGAGGATGTTGAGCACGAGCACCAGCAGCAGCGCTCCCAGAGTGAAGATCCACTGGGGCACCCCGGGGAACTGGCTGTTCAGGTAGATCCCGATGAGCAGGAAGTTGACCATCGGCAGGAACAGGTAGTCCAGCATGAGCGTCCAGCCGGTCATGAAGCCGACATGGCCGCCGAAGGTCTGCTGGGTGTAGGTGTAGGCGGACCCGGCGGTGGGGTACGCCCTGGCCATCCTGCCGTAGCTGAACGCCGTGAACAGCATGACCACGAGGGCGACCACGTAGGCCGCGGGCAGGTGGCCCTCGGTGACCTGGGTGACGGCTCCGTACGTCGTGAAGACGGCCACCGGGGCGAGATAGGTCAGCCCGAACAGGGTCAGTCCGGGGACGCCGAGGACGCGCTTGAGTCCGGCGGGTTGGGTCATACGCCACTCCTGTGGGCTGGGGGGAAGGTTCTCACGCCGGCCGTCCACGTGCCGAGGACGGCCGTCCGGTCCGCGATGTCATGGGGGTCCAGCCGCCGGACGTCGCGGTCCAGCCAGACCAGGTCGGCCGCCTTTCCGGGGGCCAGGGCGCCGCGCTCGTCCTCGGCGAACGCCTGGTGGGCCACCCCGGCCGTGTAGGCCGACAGCGCCTCCTCGATGCCGATGCGCTCCCCGGGCAGCCAGCCGCCGGACGGCTCGCGCTCGGCGTTCTCCCGCGTCACCGCGACCGGCAGCCCGGCCAGCGGGCGGTGGTCGCTCACCGGCCAGTCGCTGCCGAACGAGACGCGCACCCCGGCCCGCAGCAGCGAGCCGATGAGGTACTGCCGCCGGGCCCGCTCCGGCCCGATCCTGGGGAAGGTCAGCTTCGTCATCGGGGGGTCGGTGCGCGCCCACAGGGGCTGGAGGTTGGCGATCACGCCGAGCCGGGCGAACCGCGGCAGGTCCTCCTCCGCCAGCATCTGCACGTGGGCGATCACCGGCCTGCGGTCGCGCGGGCCGTTCACCCGGGTCACGTGCTCGATCGCGTCGAGCGCCGTGCGGATGCCGGCGTCGCCGATCGCGTGCAGGTGCGCCTGCAGGCCCATCGCGTCCACCGCCGTGAGGGCTTCGAGCAGGTCGCCGAACGGCCAGACGGGCATGCCCCGGGTGCAGGGATCGTCGCTGTACGGCGCGAGCAGCGACGCCGTGCGGTTCTCCAGGATGCCGTCCAGGAAGAACTTCACCGTGTGGGCGGTGAGGCGGTCGTGGCCGAGCGCCCGCACCCGCTCCCGGTCGGTGGCGAACTCGGCGAGCTGCGCACGCCACCGCGCCGGGTCGGCGCGGAAGGCGAGGTTCACCCGGGTCGCCAGCAGTCCCCGGCGGGCCGCCTCCAGGTAGGCCTCGACCGTGCCGTGCTCCACCCACGCGTCCTGGATCCAGGTGACGCCGGCCGCGACGTACGCGGCGGTGGACGCGGCGAGCGCGGTGACGAGGTCCCCGGTCGTGCGGGCGGGGGCGGCGGCGAGGACGGCGTCGACGGCGTCCCACTCGATCATGGTCCCGAGCAGGTCGCCGTCCGGGCGCCGGGCGAAGCGGCCTCGCGGGGTGTCGGGCGTCGAGGCGTCCAGCCCGGCCCGCCGCATGGCCTCGGAGTTGCACCACAACGTGTGGTAGTCCCAGGCCCGCAGCGCGACCGGCCGGTCGGGCACCGCCTCGTCCAGCCAGTGGGCGTCGAACAGGCCGTCGGGGACGATCGTCGCGTCGTAGCCGCCGCCGACGATCCAGTCGGCGCCGGGATGGGCGGCGGCGTGGCGGCGCACCTCCTCCACGATCTCCTCGACCGTGCCGAGCCCCCTGACCCGCGGGCCCATCGCCTCGAACCCGGCGTGGTCCGGGTGGCAGTGCCCGTCGGCGAAGGCCGGCAGGAGCATTCCGCCGCCCAGGTCCACGCGTTCGTCGTGGTCACGCGCCAGGGCGGCGGCTCCGAGTGCCTCGATCCGGCCGTTCCGTACGGACAGGGCGTCGGTGGTCGTCCCGGTGCCCGTCCAGATCGTGCCGTTTGAGAAGAGGATGCGCGACATGGGCGTCCCCGATAAATCGAATGACGTTCGTTTAGTGGGATGAGGATAGGTTGTCGAAGGGCGAAGCGGAAGGGGGTTGCGGGCCGGATGCGACGGCGAGCGGGACGGCCGGCGACGCCGGTGCTGAGCAGACAGGCCATCGCGCGGGCCGCGCTGGCCCTCATCGACGACGCCGGAGCCGATGGCTTCTCCATGGCCGCCCTCGCCGGACGGCTGGGCGTCCGGCCGTCCTCGCTCTACAACCACGTGGCCGGCAAGGACGACATCCTGGCGGCGGTCCGCGAGATCGTCTCCGACGCCATCGACGCCTCGATGTTCGCCGAACTGCCCTGGGACGAGGCGCTGGTGCGGTGGGCCCACGGCTACCGCGACGCGTTCGCCGCGCATCCGCCCGCGATCTCGTTGCTGGCCACGCAGCCGATCACCGGCGCCCTGCGCACGCTGCGGATGTACGAGGAGGTCGTGGCCGGCCTGCGGCGTGGCGGCTGGCCCGAGGCGATGGTCATCCCGGTGATGGTGGCCGTGGAGTCCTTCATCCTCGGCTCGGCGCTCGACCTGGTGGCGCCGCCCGACATGTTCGACGCCGGGCCGCTGGCCGATCAGGTCCCGGTCTTCGCGGCCACGGTGCGCGCCCGCGACGAGGCCGCCGCTTCGGGCGGACGCCCGCCGGCGGACCTGTCCTTCGAGGTCGGACTGGCGGCGATCGTGGACGGACTACGGCGGACGCTCTCCACCTTGGGGTGACGAAACAGAAGTCTTTGTGTACTTTTGCTTCAGATTCCGTGGTCGTGCACGGATATCAGCGATCTTTTCTGAGGCAGGGATGATGATCGACCGTACTCGCCTGGCCCGGCTCCTCGACCGCGAGCGCGCCGCGTTCCGGGAGCGCAACCCGCGCTCGGCCGCCGCGTACGAGCAGGCGAGAGGCCACCTGTTCGGCGGCGTGCCGATGACGTGGATGAACAAGACGGCGGCGGGTTTCCCGCTGTACCTGGCCGAGGCGCACGGCGCCCGCGTCACCGACCTGGACTGCCACGAGTACGTCGACCTCTGCCTCGGCGACACGGGCGCGATGGCGGGCCACTCGCCCCGGGCCACCGTGGAGGCGGTGGCCGACCGGTTCGGCCGGCTGGGCGGGGCCACGGTCATGATGCCGACCGAGGACGCCGCCTGGGTCGGCGCCGAGCTGGGCCGGCGGTTCGGCCTGCCCTACTGGAGCTTCTCGCTCACGGCCACGGACGCCAACCGGTGGGCGATCCGGCTGGCCAGGGCCATCACCGGCAGGCCCAAGATCCTCGTGAACAGCTACTGCTACCACGGCAGCGTCGACGAGGTGCTGATCGTGGTCGGCCCGGACGGCGAGCAGGTCTCGCGTGAAGGCAACGTCGGCGCGCCGGTCGACCCCACCGTCACCTCGCGCGTCGTCGAGTTCAACGACCTGCCCTCGCTGGAGCGCGAACTGGCCTACGGCGACGTCGCGGCGGTCCTCATGGAGCCCGCCCTCACCAACATCGGGATCGTGCTGCCCGAGCCGGGTTACCTGGAGGGCGTGCGGGAGCTGACCCGGCGGTACGGCAGCCTGCTGATCAACGACGAGACGCACACCCTCTCGGCGGGGCCGGGCGGCTGCACGAAGGCGTGGGACCTGCACCCCGACATCGTCACGATCGGCAAGGCGATCGGCGGCGGCATCCCCAGCGGCGGGTACGGCCTGTCCGCCGAGGTCGCGGCGCGCATCGAGGCGATGGAGGGCCTCGACCTGGTCGACATGGGCGGCGTCGGCGGCACGTTGGCCGGCAACGCCCTGTCGGTCGCCGCGATGCGCGCGACGCTGGAGCACGTGCTCACCGACGACGCGTTCGCCGCCATGACCGAGCTGGCGACCCGCTTCACCAAGGGCGTCCAGGAGGTGATCGACGCCTACGGCCTGCCGTGGTCGGTCACCCAGCTCGGTGCGCGCGCCGAGTATCGCTTCACCAGCCCGGCGCCCCGCGACGGCGGCGAGTCGAACGCGGCAGGCGACCCCGACCTGGACGACTACCTGCACGTCTACCTGGCCAACCGGGGCGTGCTGCTCACGCCGTTCCACAACATGGCGCTGATGTCGCCCGCCACCACCGAGGCGGACGTGGACCTCCACCACGAGGTGTTCGCCGCGGCCGTGGCGGACCTGGTCTCGTGAGCCCCGCCGCATGAACGTGGACGAGATCGACAGGGTCCTGCTGCGCGAGCTGCAGCGGGACGGCCGGGCCTCCTACACCGCGCTGGCCGAGGCCACCGGCCTGTCGGCGCCCGCCGTACGGCAACGCGTGCAGCGGCTGCGCGACGAGGGCGTCGTGCAGATCGTCGGCGTCACCGACCCGATGGCGCTGGGCCTGCCGGTCATGGCGCTGATCGGCGTCCGCGTCGACAGCGACGTGCACGAGGTCGCCGACCGGATCAGCGAGCTGTCCGGCGTGATCTACGTGGTGCTCACGGCGGGCTCGTTCGACCTGTTCGCCGAGGTGGTGTGCCGGGAGCCGGCCGAGCTCCTGACCGTGCTCAACGACCACGTCAAGCGGGTGCCGGGCGTCACCCGGGCCGAGGCGTTCACCTATTTCGGGATCCACACCCACCGGTTCGCCTGGCCCGGCGTGTGAGGCCCTAAAGGGCTTTCAGGAACCGCGCGGCGATGGGCACGGCGGCGCCACGGCCGGTGCCGCCGTGCTCGACGAACACGGCGAAGGCGAGGTCGCCCCGATAACCGATGAACCAGGCGTGGTCCTGCCCGCCCTGCCAGTCCTCGGCGGTGCCGGTCTTGCCCGCGACCCCCTGGGGCAGCTCCGACCCGGCGGCGGTCCCGTCGACCGTGACCGCGCTCATCAGCGAACGCAGTCCCTCCGCCACGTTGGACGGCAGAGGCACGCTCTGCGGCAGCTCCCCCTGCGACGCCTCGTCCGCCAGCGGGCGAGCCGGCCGCCACTCGCCGCTCTCCACGGCGGCGGCGACCAGCGCCATGCACAGCGGGGTCGCCTCGACCGTGCCCTGGCCGAATGAGTCCTCCGCGAGCGCGTCCGGGTTCTCCGGCCGCCGCAGGCTGCCGCACGTGCTCGTGCCGCCGCTCTCCCCCGGCACCCCGAAGCCGAACGCCCTGGCCTGGTCGACCAGCGTGTCGCCGCTCAGCCGCTCGATCGTCAGCCGGGCGAACGTGGTGTTGCACGACAGGGCGAACGCCTGCCGCAGCGTCACCGTCCCGTGGTTCTCGTTGCGGTAGTTGGGGATCGACCGGTGCATCGGGATCTGGTAGGCCGCCGGGCAGTCCACCGTGCTGTCCGGGGACAGCCCGTTGCCGAGCAGCGCCGCCGCCGTGATCGTCTTGAACGTCGAGCCGGGTGCGTACTTGCGCTCGAACGCCCCGCGGCCGCCCAGGCGGTCGGCGACCGCGAGGATCTCCCCCGTCGACGACCGCACGGCCACGATGGCGCCGCGCTGCACGCCGTCGAGCGCCCGGGCCGCCGCGGCCTGCGTCGCGTAGTCGATCGTGGTCCGTACGCCGGCCGGCCGCTTGTCCGGCTTGTAGGACAGGACGGTCTTCGACGGCAGGCCCGGATTGTCGACCTCGAGCGTCCACCCCACGGCCACGCCCGTCGCGGGCGCCACTCCCTGGTCCACCAGGTTCTGGAGGTACGCCTCGGCGCCCGAGTTGCGCGGGAACTCCCGCCCGCCCCTGGTCACCGGCTGCAGCGGTCCCACCTCCGGCGCGGTCCTGACGAGACTGCCGCCCGGCTGGATCTCCGGATGCAGGACCGACGGCGTCCAGAGCACCTTCCAGGTGAGGTCCCGCACGGCGAGATGCAGGCTGGAGTCGAAGCGCCAGGTGCCGGCGTCCTGCTCGTCCCGCTCCTGTGTGAACGGGATCTCGGCCGTCTCGTCCCCGGTGCGGACCATGTCGCCGACCGCGATCCGCAGCGAGCGGGACAGAGCGGCGTCCTCGAACGCGCGGTGCTGGTCCGCGAAGTCGCCGGGGGGCTCGTCGACCAGGTCGCGCATGGCGTCGTAGTCGCCCTTGACCCAGGCCTGGAAATAGGCGGCGGCCGTCTCGTCCGGAGAGCCTTCCGGGGAGCCTGCGGGGGACGGCTCGGGACTCGACTCGGGGCGAAGCTGAAGCGTCTGCGGGCCGGCGGGAGCGAGTGTCCCCCGCGGCGCGGCGACGAAGTCCGAGTCGGTCCCCTGCCTGCCGGAGACAATGAGTCCGACAACGCCGAAGACGAAGATGGCCGCGGCGACCATGACGAGGGCGAGCAGGGCCCTGTTCCGCATACGGTTCTCATATCACGCGAAAGGAGTCATAGGTGGCAAGGAGCAGAGAACCGTTGCCAGGCCGCTACCCGGTGACCTTCGGCGAGGTGGAGCTCCTGCGCGATCTCGACCGGCCGGACGGATGGATGCTGATCAGGGACGGCGTCCCCCAGTCGTACGTGGACCTGACCGATCCCACCTATCTGGACTTCTCCTACACCCAGCTCATGGCGAGCGTGATCGACTGCCTGCCCGATGGCCCGCTCGACGCCGTCCACATCGGTGGCGGAGCCTGCACGATCCCGCGCTACGTCTCCGCCCGGCGGCCCGGTTCCCGGCACATCGTCGTGGAGCCGGACGCCGCACTGGTCCAGCTCGTGCGCGACCAGCTCAGCCTCAAGTCGGTGCCCCGGCTGAAAGTCCGGGTCGTGGGCGGCCGCGCGGCGATGGCGGACCTCGGGGACGACTCGGCCGACCTCTTCGTGCTCGACGCGTTCACGGGGGCGACGATGCCCGTCGAGCTGGCGACCGTCCAGTACATGGCGGAGATCGCGCGCGTACTGCGTCCCTCCGGCACGGCGCTGATCAACGTGGCGGACGGCAAGGGCCTGCCCTTCGTCAAGCGGGTCGCCTCCACGGTGAGCCGCGTCTTCCCGCACGTCGCGCTGCTTGCCGAGCCCGGCATCCTGCGCGGGCGCAGGTTCGGCAACGTCATCCTGGCGGCCTCGCCCGGCGATCTGCCGATCGAGGGACTGACCAGGAAGGCGGCCGGCGGCCTCACGCAGGCCAGGTGCGTGGCCGACGAGGACCTCACCCGGCTGGTCGCGGGGGCCGCCCCCATCCGCGACGGCGACGCCGTCCTCTCCCCCGTCCCCCCGCCCGGCCTGTTCGAGTAGCCTGCGCCGATGGAGATCATCCAGGCGAATCGCGCGCTGCTGAGCCGGCTTCTGCCGGACGCCGAGCCGGACGACCTCATCGTCCGCCACGGGCAGTTCCACCAGGTGGTGATCGGCGCGGACCGTGTCGTGTGCCTGCCTCGCACGGCAGCGGCGGCCGCCCGGCTGCCGTACAGGGCCGCTGTCCTGCGCCTGCTCGCCGGGCTCGACCTCGGCTTCGCCACGCCTCGGCCGCTGGCGGAGGGCGGCGAGCACGGCACGGACGAGCCGCCGTTTCTCGTCCTCAGCCGCGTGCCCGGAGCCCCGCTGGAGGCCGCCGCACTCGACAATCCCCGGGTGGCCGAGGCCGCGGCGGCGCAGTACGTCACGCTCCTGACCGAACTGGCCAGGAACGGCGCTGAGGCAGGCCGTGCGGGGAAGAAGGTGCGTGCGACCCTGCCGGCACCCCAGGAAGATCGGTGGCGACGGTTCGCAGCGGACGTCCGCTCCGAACTGTTCGGGCTCATGTCCGGGGAGGGGCGCCAACGAGCCGAGCAGGAACTCGCGGCACTCGACCGCCTTCCTCACCTCGCCCACGCGCTGGTGCACGGTGATCTCGGCGCCGAGAACGTCCTGTGGGAGTGCCACGACGGACTGCCTGTGCTCACCGCCGTGATCGACTGGGATGAGGTCACGATCGGCGATCCCGCCGAGGACCTGGCGGCCGTCGACGCCAGCTACGGCACGCGTTTCCTGCATCGGGTGCTCGAACTGGGCGGCTGGTCGGACAGCACGATGACCACCCGCATCGCCGCGATTCGCGCCACCTTCGCCCTGCAGCAGGCCCTGTCCGCGCAGCGGGACGGCGACGACGCGCAACTGGCGGACGGCCTGACCGGCTACCGCTGACTCCATCCCGGAGCGATCGCTGTGATCACAGCATCCCCTTCCTCCCGTCGTGGTCGTCATTCCCGCACCCGCCTGGTCCGGGCCGGGTGGTCCGGGCTGGGCGGGCCGGGTGGTCCGGGCTGGGCGGGCCGGGTGG